>JAKOEO010000017.1:48282-53834 GCA_022321325.1 Candidatus Magnetominusculus sp. LBB02
GAAACGGGACTGCGTCCACGTCAAGTGACTCAGCAATTAAAATAGTTACCGGCGCTATTAAAAGCACTGTGGTAACGTTATCCAGCAGGGCGCTTAATGCCGCAGTTGCCACCGATAGGATTATCATTATGCGCACGGGCTGCCCCCTGCCGGCCTTGGCGCACTTTATTGCAATGTACTCAAACACACCTGTGGGCCTCATAATGTTAATTATAATCATCATGGAGATGAGGACAAATATGACGTTCCAGTCAACGCCCACCGCCTCAAGATGAAAGGCCTCGCGCTGAGTCATAACCTTAACTACAAGCATTAGCGATGCCCCAAATATGGCTGCAACAGTCTTATGAACCTTCTCATAAGCAATCAACGCATAAGCAATGACAAATATAGACACAGCAGCCCAGAAATCAAAGCCGCAGGGCAGTACTGTAGAAATCTCCGGGTTCATATCGGATATTAGCATTTTCTCTGTAACGCCAACAATCAATTCTGGTAGAAAAATATTTACGTATATGTGGTATAATAGCGCATGAATCTCCTGTCTAACATGAGGGTGAAACTTGGGTCGCTCGTAGTCACTTTTTCAAAGACACTTGACTATGTGGACAAAACGCTTTCAAACCACCACCTGCGGGTTGCCGTCATAGCGGACGATATAGCGCAGGCTTGCGGGCTTTCATCTAAGATACGCAAGGAGATTTTCATGGCCGCCGCCCTGCATGACCTCGGTGTGTTTTCACTTCAAGAGAAAAAAAAGATTGCCGAGTACGATCTCATTAATCCCTTTGTACATACAGAGAAGGGTTACCTGCTAATAAAGGATTTTGAGATATTAAGGGATATAGCGCCGATAGTCCGCCATCACCACGTCAGATGGGACGATGGCAAGGGGCGTTATTCTGACGATGATGAGGAGATACATCCCGGCGCTCATATTATCCATATCGCAGACAGGATAGAGATCTTATTAAACAAGACCGCTGAGGTATTAAAACAAAAAGACCCTATTATCAAGGCTATCAGAAGCCGCTCAAACAGACTTTTTAACCCGCAGCTTGTCGAGGCATTTGGGGAGCTGTCTCAGAAGGAGTGTTTCTGGTTTGATACGTCGTATCTTGAACTTGACGAATTGCTGTTAAACAGAGACCTGCTCCCTGAGAGAGAACTTGATATTGAAGACCTTGAGGAGGTTGCGAGGCTCTTTAGCCATATCATTGACTTTAGAAGTTCTTTTACGTCCGTGCACTCGGCGGGGGTAAGCGCAGTGGCCAGCGCGCTTGCAAAACTTGCGGGCTTCTCTACGTTAGAGTGCAGGTTAATGGCGATTGCCGGGCACTTGCACGACATAGGAAAACTGGCTGTGCCTGTTGAGATTCTGCAAAAGCCGTCAAAACTCGATGACGAACAGATGAACATCATGAAGAGCCATATTTATTACTCATACAGGATTCTCGACTCTGTAAAGGGACTAGAGACCATTAACATGTGGGCCTCCTTCCATCATGAGCGTATGGACGGCAACGGCTATCCATTTCATTTAAATGGAAGCAGCCTGCCAATGGGTTCAAGAATTATGGCTGTGGCAGATGTCCTTACGGCAATCTCCGAGGACAGACCATATCGCAAAGGGATGGATGTAGACACTGCGCTGCCTTTGCTGGCGTCACTTGGCAGTAAGAATACGCTTGACAAAGAAATCGTCAAGTTAGCCGCCGCTAATTTTAATTACTTAAATAAATACAGGCAGGAAGTCCAGATGAGGGTGAAGGAAGAATATGACAAACTAAAAGTCGGCGATTGCATGGCCCTGCAGGGAGCGTAAAGATGCCGCAAATAACAATGGGAACTCTTACTCTCAGCCCACAGGAAAGGCCGCTTATCGCCGTCCCCCTTACAGACGCCGATGTGCTGTCTGTACAGACATTGCAGGCGGCAGATATTGCCGAGCTGCGAATAGATATGTTTAAAGACCTGCGCAAACCATATGTGAAGGAGATATTTCATATCTTTAGAGACAAATTTCAGGGCGTTGCGGTAATTGCCACATGCAGGTCAAAAGAAGAGGGTGGGGTGGCAGACATATCGGACGAAGACAGGGCAGGGCTTTTCGCCAATGTCATTGATTATGCCGATGCCCTGGACATAGAGGTTGAGTCTGATATATCGCCTGAAATAGGCGCCTTTGTAAACAGACTGGGTAAGACGCTCATCGCCTCATATCACAATTTCTTTCAGATCCCAGACGCGAACAAGCTTGAGGCTGTCTATGAACAGGGCATGCAGATAGGCGCAACAATAGTTAAAATAGCAGCCACGCCAAACACTATGGACGACATAAAGAGGCTTACGGCATTTACATTGAGCCATGACTCTGTGGTCACAATAGCGATGGGCGAAAAGGGAATGGCCTCACGGGTGTTTCTGCCGTTTGCCGGTTCACTGTTTACGTTTGCCTATTTAGAGACTGTTACCGCCCCCGGGCAGATGTCAGTTGATGAGCTCAGGACATTTTACAGCGCGTTTGACGGCGAAGCTACTCTTCTTTGGTGAATTCCTTTAGCGTAGGAAGCTCCGCGAGGTTTTTAAGGCCGAAGTATTTTAGAAATTCCTTAGTTGTAGCAAAGATTAGAGGCTTTCCGGGCGCGTCTTTTCTTCCCGCTATTTTAATCAGATCGCGCTCAAGCAGCACCTTTAACGTCCAGTCGGCGCTGACGCTTCTCAGTTCTTCTATCTCCACCTTGGTAATTGGCTGTTTATAGGCCACAAGGGCAAGGGTCTCAAGGGCTGCGATGGAGAGTTTTCCAGCCGATTTCGCTTTCTTTAGATTCTTAATCCACTGTGCATATTGCGGGTTGGTAACCATCTGAAACCCATCGGCCAGCTCGGCAATCATTAAGCCGCCGCAGTTGTCTCTGTACTTTGAAATAAGCGCAGCCACAGAGTCGGCAGCCTCGTCGTCAGAAAACCCTGTAAGGCGCTTTATGTCAGGGATTGAGAGCGCATCGCCGGCAACGAAAAGCAGCGCTTCGATGAGCGCTACCTGTTCTGATTTCTCCAAGTATTTAACTCAAGAGGCGACATCTGCGTCAGTGGTTCATGTACGCCCTTCTTATTGATATAGAATTTGTCCATTACAACAATTTTGTCATTGGCCGGGTCGTCGCATGTCCTGCTGAAATCCACCTCTATCCCTCCAATGTACATAATGTTGATTTTATCGAGGATGGCAAGTTCTGTCAACTGGTTTTTAAGCCAGGGCGTTTGCAGCTCATATGCCCTCACTGTAAGGTCAAGAAGGTGCAGGCCGTTTTCCTCATGCGTGATATCATGTTTATTTACGATTGACTTTAAGTACTTGTCAAGCAGCTTTAAGTCGTTATCTTTTGGCGGTCTGCTGCCCTGGCGAATCCTATCATAACAGGAAATGATTGCCCCGCAGGCCGCGGTAGGTCTTGAGTGGCGGTGGCGTACCAGCGCCCCATATGTCTTTGTCTCATCGTCATAGCCTATGTGGGCGAAATTGAATATCAGCAGCGTGCCGTCTTCTCTGTCAGGGATATGATGCGCGGCAGGCAGCAGGCATTCATATGTCTTTATCTTAGGAATAAACAGGCCGCCAAAGAGTCTCAAACCGTAATACTTTTCCATGTGAATAACTGTGTGGTCGTCGTCGAATTTGACCGGATGGAATTTTCTCAGTTCACGCTTAATATACTCTATGATTGTCGTACACTGGTCGTCAAGGCAGGTTATGATGACCAGAATAGTGTTTACTCCAAGGCATATTTCATATCTTTCCATCCACTCCATGACTGTTTCGCAAAGCTCTGTGATATGCACTGCCCTTTGTATAAAGTCGCGATACCTGACCATGCTTACCTCAGGGTGGAGGATATCTGCTTGAAGAAATCCTCAGTTATGACAATATCGGCCTCGGCAGCCTCTGGTATTGGCGCAATTGCAGCCTTTATTGCCGCCGTGCGTTTAGCAGTCTCACTCTCAAGGGCGCGGCTGTGAATTATCAGGCCGCTGCACTCGTAACGAATGCTGATATTGGGGTCTATGTGTATGAGGGCTGCGCGAACCCTGTACATCAGCTCAATGTTATGGGCGGAGGCGATGGAATATGTCATAGGTTGAAAACGTCTGCCTTTTGAAGTCATCGAGATAATCTCGATGGCGTCCTCTACGGTGATTTGACCGATGTTCAGCGTCATGTCGTAGTGCTTAGGGTCATCGTCTTCAAAGTTATAGAGCGCCTTTATTAATTTCTTATTAGAGATGTCCTCTTTAAGCAGCTGCTTCTCGGCATCCTTGTCTGAAATATTTTTTCTCGATGCCCTGATGCTCGCCCTGTCTGCAAGGTTTGACGTTATATAGGTCTTAAGTATGTGCGAGATGCCTTCTAATAAAGTACGGCCTACAAAACCGCAGAATAAAATATTATCTCTTAAAAAGTAACGCATGAGTACGGCCTCGTAGCAGGCCAGATGCCTGTGGCGTTCCTCTAAAGACATTCCGAAAAGCGATAGAGGACTTTCGCAGGCAGTTTTTATTTTTTCAAGAGGCACATGGTATTGGTCTGCCGCCATAGCGGTAATCTGTTCGCTGATTACCAGTTCGCAGCCCGTCTTCGCCGCCACCTCAGCCGCTATCTCTCTGCCCCTGCAACATGGGCGGTTATTTATGGTTATTATGGACATTAGTACCTCGCTTAATTAGTGTTACTTAATTTTACTTTATGTAACAAACTTTAATCAACGGGCACTCCTTTTCCGTGCTGTTTTCGTGCGCAATGGCGTGAATTGCCGCTATGGCATGCGCCTCGGTCCTGAAAACCCTGTCCTCGCCAATCTTATTATAGAGGCCGGTTCGTTTGATTACCTCCATCACCTGGTCCTTTACAGCGACAAATGTGATTTCAATATCTCTGTCGCGAAGCCTGGTTACTAACATGCCAAGGATTTCCTCGCCGGAGGCGTCAATTTCATTTATGCCGTCACATAAGATAACAACATGGCGAAGCTGCGGCTTTTCGGAAAGCTGAAGCAATACCTGGTCTTCAAGATACGATGTATTGGCAAAAAACAGCGCGCTGTCAAAGCTGACCGCCGAGATATGGGCGCACTGGTTAAGGCCATACATGTCGCTGTTTCTAAGCGTACCGTCATCGTGACGCGACAATATGGTAAGGTTTGGTTTCATGCAACGGTAGAGATAGTGTCCGATTGAAAACGCAACCCCTATCATAATCCCCTTGTCAAGATGAGGGGCAAAGGCCAGCGTAAAGACAAAGGTGATAACGGCGGCTGCCCCGTCATATTTTTGGGCATGCCACACATGCACTATCCCCTTGACGCTTATAAGGCCCATAACGGCCATCATAATGATTGACGCCAACACCGCCTGTGGCAGATGATAAAGCAGCGGCGTAAAAAACATCAGGGCAACCACTACGATGCAGCTTGTAAAGACGCTTGACATGCCGGTTACTGCCCCCGCTTGCAGATTAACCGCAGAGCGCGAGAAAGACCCCGATGTGGCATAGC
>JAKOEO010000018.1 GCA_022321325.1 Candidatus Magnetominusculus sp. LBB02
GATAGAGCGGAGGTCTCCGGAACCTCAGGCCGGAGGTTCGAATCCTCTCAGGCGCGATTATCATAATGTCGGTCAGCTCCATTTTCTCTTGTAAAGACGCGTTTTCCCGGCACTTACGAAATGACCTCTACGGCAGGTTACATCCTCTACGCCAGGTTACATAGAGAAAGTGCCAATGGCTTATATCACGCCAATATCGCCCTTGTGCGCCCAGCCCGTCTTGCCGTCCGGCCTTTTTATTTTATACCACTGTCCCTCTGTCTCTACTACATCAACCCTCATTCCTGCATACATCGTATAAAATACTGTCGCCCCGTCAAACGGCTCGTATCTGGCCTCTATCTTTTCTGCTAAAACTATCGAGTGCACGCCGCTCTGCCGGTCATATAAGACATAGGATGAGATTATCAAAAGCACCGCCGCCACCGCTATTGCATAGATTGCGAATCCTCTCAGCCTTACAATAAATAAGCGGGCTATAGCGGCTGCAAATATCGTCGCATATAATATAAATAAGCAAATCGTAAGCGCATCTGTTGTAAGCGGGCTATAGAGCCTGTCAAGCTGTCGGTTTACCCACGGCCTTTCGACAGCGCTCTGGCGGTTTTTTATCTGAGACACGGCAAACTCATAATTTGCCCGTAAGTCCTCATCCACCGGTATCAGCCGCCTTGCCTTTTCGTAGTATAGGATGGCGTACCCTATCCTGTTTGTCTTCAGGTAACAGTTGCCTATATTGTAATAGAGACCACCGCTTTCATAGCCATCCTGAATCGGCTTATAGTATTCCTTCGCGGCCTCGTCGTATTTCCCCTCTGTGTAAAGCAGCGCCGCCTTCTTAAATACATCGTTATAAGTTGCCGCGTTTGACGGCACGGCAGAGGCAAGAGCCGCTATGATGATAATTGAGGCAAGCGCCAATGCTTTCATACCCGTACCCTCTCCATCTGGCTGATAAACTCCTCAAGATTACTATATGTCCTCTGCATTTCAGCCCGTCCCAGTCCGCCGCGGGCGTATCGGGCCATCTCACAGGTCTGATAAATATCTTTCAGCGTATCTGTATGCAGACCTCTTTCCTCAAGCAGCAGGAATATCTTGTCGTCCATTATCTCACCGGGCGGGATATGGAGCTTATTGCCGAGGTAGTCATAGATGGTCTTATGAACTGTGTTGTAGAACTCCTCTTCTTTGTCCATTTCCATAAAATTGACAGCGGCCTTTAAACCCTGCCTGGCCTTCTTGGGCGCTTGAAGGCCCCTTGCGTATCTTATATCGCTACGCAGACGGTTGGTCCTTCGCGCATATATCAGCGCCAACGCATATATCACAGGGGGTAAAATTAAGAGGACTATAAACGGCGCACGGCGATAGAGCGGTGCACGTGCGTCAGATATCTTAGTAAGCTCGCCCAGCCTTTCCTTAATGAACACCACGTCTTTGCCGAGGGTTTCCCCATGGGCGGTTTCACCTGCCGACTGCGGCGGGCCTATAATCTTTGCGCTATCCACTGCGGCTGCCCCTGTCACCTTTATAGGAAACGGCCCTCTTTTTATTGTCTGATATGACTTCTTTTCGGGATCAAAATATGAAAACGCTATCTCTGGTATCGCCTCAACAGTGTTTGACAACGGTATAACGGCCTGTTCAAATGTCTTAGACTGCTTGTCCTGTTTGATCTGCGGGTCGTAGTATTTTAGTAGGGCTGAGTTATTTCCATCTATGTCGGGGACCGTAACGCTGTTGAGATTGCCGGTGCCTGTGACAGTCATTTTTAAGGTAACGGGGTCTCCGGTCTTTACCGTCGGCGGCTGGACTGCCGCGTCTAAATCAAATGTGCCGATTGCCCCTTTAAAACCCTGTGGTTTCCCCTCTTCCGGTACGGGCATAACCCTCATGGAGATGGTCTTAGATTTTACTTCAACCGATTCCGCCCTTGCCGAGTCAAAGAAATTGTTGAAGAAATCATCGTCAAATGCCCCGCCGGGTAAGTTGGCGCGGTTTGCCTTGACCATAATATTGCATTTTAACGTGGCAGGGCCAAGTTTCACTGAGTTGGCCTGCGAGGGCGCAAAGGCCGTTGCCGTAAACTCCGCGGTATTGAATACCAGGCCGTCTATTATCTCTGTAGCCTGAGTGGGTTGTTTGTCAAAAGTGCCTATTGAAAATCCGCTGTCTGCCACGTCCGGCAGGCTAACCCCTGTAACGCTGAGCTCTCTGAAATAGAGTTTTACCCTGACCGTAAAGATTTCGTTTGCATAGACGGTTGTCTTTGACGGTTTGAGAGTTACATAGAGCCTGTCATTTATAGCCTTAGGGGCGTCTTGCCCTTCTGGCGCAGCGGGGTTGTTAGCATGTGGCTGGCCGGAGTTATCAACGACATGAACCGTTATCTCGTTTGACGTGTATGACCTGCCATCGTATTCATGGGTAAAAGGGCCGACCTTAAAATCTCCTGTTTTAGTAGGCACTATGAAGTAATTGTAGGTAACAGAGCTTGACGCCGTACCGTTTACTATAGACATTCTTGTTGAGGTACCGTTGTAATTAATCGAAAAGCCGTCTATCTTTGGCGTCTCTGGATGTGGGGCGCTCCTGTCGCCGTTAAAAATCAGGCTCAAGCGGGTGCCTTCGCCTATGGAGAGCGTGGTCTTGTCGAGGGCTATCTCAAAAGAAACATTGGAAGCCCATGCTGCCGTGGCCGTTAGTATTGATACTAACAATAGTGTCAACAGCCCTGAACCTATACGATACGAACGTGACATTGGGATAGTATTATACCATAACCTTATTAATCATCATCTACCAGTCCTTGTCAACTTTGGGGTAGCCGCCTTTATTTCCCTTGTCGTTAATCATGCCACGCGGGACGTTATCGTTTTTCAAGCCTTCAAGCAGTCTGTCGGCGTCGTTTTTGGACATTGAAGGCGGGGCATTGCCTTTCCCTGTATCAGGGCTTGGCGAGGACGCAGGCTGCTTAGGGTCTTTAGCCTCATCGCCCTGCTTTTTATCACTTTTTCCCTTATCCTTACTTTCCTTATTTTCTTTATCTTTATCTTTGTCTTTGTTCTGGTCATTATTTTCCTTTTCGTCCTTGTTGTTTTCCTTCTGACCGTCTTTCTTGTTTTCCTTTTTGTCGTCTTTCGGCTGTTGGCGTTGTTGTCGTAACTCATTGATTTTTTTATTTGTGAGTTCATAGTTGCGCCTTGCGTCGGCGTCTGTGTCATTTAGCTCAATTGCCCTTTTGAAATATTGCAGGGCGTTTTCATATGATGAGACGGCCTCTGAGGGATTATTTTCCTCGAGGGATTTCCCCTGCATATACTGCGCGTTGCCGGCGTTATAGTTGGAGCGTGCCTCAATGGCGGGATTGTGCGTTGACATAGATTTTGTGAAGTGTCCGAGGGCATGCTGATAGTCGCCGCTTCCGTAGTAAGCCGTGCCGGCGTTATAGTTTAGCACGTCTGAGTCGGGGTTTTTCTTTATGGCCTCGTCATATTTCTTCACCGCCTCGCCGTACTTGCCTTCCTTGTTCAGGCGGTTGCCTTCGCTTGCCGCGTCCTGAAATATACCGGCCTCTGACGTACCGGCTATCATAAACAGCGCTAACGCTGCGGCTAATTTTAAATTGGCGGCGTTCATTCTCTGCGCCTCCTTTCGGGCAGCATGGCCTCTATCATTATCAGAGCCAGAGCGGCGGCAAGCGGGTACTGGAATTGTTCGTTATAGCGCCTTTCCATCTTTTCCTTCGTCTCTTTTTTTTCTGAATGGGAGAGTTTCTGTTCATAGATAAGCCCAAGGCCAACCTCGGCGCTGCCGGCCTTAACATAGCTGCCGCCTGTGGTTATGGCTATCTTTTCAAGCATTCCCTCGTCAAGCCGCGACTTGACCATATTGCCCTCGCTGTCTTTCAAAAATTGAACGCCTCCTTTGTCATCTCTCACCTGAATTAATTCCCCCTCAGGTGTGCCTATTCCCACGGTATAAATTGTCATCCCCGCGTCCTTGGCCCTCTGGGCGGCTTGTAATGCGCTTCCCTCAAGGTCTTCGCCGTCGGTTATCAGTATCAGCGACTTGTCTTTTGACGGATTGTCCTTATAGGTATTGATCGCCTCGTCAATGGCGCTTGCTATGTTTGTGCCTCCAACGGGAATTGAATTTACGCCGAGGTCGCCTAAGGCAAGCATAAAACCGTTATAATCAACAGTTAGCGGCGAAAACAGAAATGCCTTTCCGGCAAATCCTATGAGGCCGATGCGGTCGCCCTTGAGCTTCTTTATCAAATCGGCAACGGCAAACTTCGCCCGCTGAAGGCGGTTGGGCTTGACATCGGCGGCAAGCATGCTCTTAGACGTGTCAATGGCAATGAGAATATCAGAGACGCGCTGCTTTACCTCTTCAAGGTGAAACCCCCACTGCGGCCTCATCATTGCCATGGCGCACATTAACACGGCGGCTGTTATGAGGGCGGCCTTTAATAACCTTCTCTTTGGCGCCAGTCCCATTGTGATATCATTGACAAGTTCAGGCTCTGCAAACCTGCGCAGAGACCTGCCTCCTGCCATCAATGCCCAAATATAAAATCCTGCCGCCACAACGGCAGCCCACAGCATATATGCCGCCTGAGCATTTCCAAACCTCACGGTATCCTCCTCAGCACGGTTGTCCTTAATCCAGTCTCAAAGAGCAAGAGCCACAGCGCCGCGGCCAAAAACCAGTGGAAGCCCTCCTTGTACTCAAAGAAGCGTTTCTCTTCAAAGCGCGTCTTTTCAAGCTTGTCTATCTCGGCGTAAATCTTCTTTAACGAGCTGAAGTCTGTCGCCCTGTAGTATTGGCCGCCTGTGAGCCGGGCTATGTCTGTCAGCGTGTCGTCGTCAACATCAATTTCTATGTTTTGATAGAAGGTGTTTCCATAGGCGTCTCTCACAGGATATGGTACCGGGCCTTTTGAGCCTGCCCCTATGGTATAGACCCTGATGTTTTCAGCCCGTGCGGCCAGAGCGGCGGTCATTGGCGAGATTGTCCCCATGTTTGACCTGCCGTCTGTGAGAAGTATAACCACCTTTGAAGCGGCCTTTGTGTCCTTTATCCTGTTCAGGGCTGCCGCAAGGCCGTTTCCTATTGCCGTGCCGTCTTCAAGAATTCCTATGTATATTCTGTTAAGGTTTTCAAGCAGATAGTTATAGTCAGTGGTAAGCGGGCTTGCGGTGTATGCCCTTGCGGCAAAGGCCACCATCGCTATTCTGTCGCCGTTTCGGCTCTTTATGAAGTCCCTCACCACTGCCTTAACCGCGTCAAGGCGGTTTTGCCTTTTTCCTTCATAGGAGAAATCTTCGGCAAACATGCTGGTAGATAAGTCCACGGCAAGGGCGATGTCTATGCCTTTAGTCTCAACCGTGGTCTCCTCAAGGCGCTTCTGTGGCCTGGCCAGTGCTATTATCAACAGGCAAACGGCAAGAATCCTCAAAACCGCCACATACCTTGATACCCTCATCCTAAACGTAATCGGCAGGCCGCTAAGCAGCTGACCTGTCGAAAACCTCAGCGCCGCAGTCGGCTTATTCCTTAATCCTATGACAAGCAGCAAAACGGCAACGGGAGTTAGAAGCAGTATCAACGGGTCTCTGAAGATAAATGTCCTGCCATAGCCTTGCAGCCAGTTTAATAACGGCAGCCCCTTAATGAAATCTATGATGAGATCAATCATCTTGTGGGATCTCCCTTGTCTCATCCACAAACTTCCACGCTGCGGCGAAACTTCCCTCAATCTCGGCAGATGACGGCCCGTATTTGGCGAACTTTACCATATCCGACCTGTTCAGGAAATCCCTGAGCAGCTCCTTGTGAACGTTGGACAGCTCCAGCGATTCCCTGACCATATGCAGGAATTCCTCTGTGGTCATCTCCGGGGCCTTGAGCCAGAACCTGTCCTCTATGTAGTATCTTACGATAGAGGACAGCTCTGTAAAATATTCCTTTATCAAACCCGCCTTATCAAGGTTCTTCTCCATCAGTCTCTGAAGAGCCTCGTATGCAACTTCATGGGCGAGGCGAGGCGGCGGTGGAGGCGGCTGTTTTGGCTTTCTTCGCTTCATGTAATAATATACAAGGGCTGCTGCCGCAATTAAAATGGCCGCCCCCAATAACCACCACCAGTATAAGCTGCCACCGCCATCGCCCTCGACCGGCCCCTTAATTGGGGCGATTATAAGCGTATCGTTATCAAACAGCGCGCTCTGGATTATCACGCTTACAGACGGCACAGCCGCCTCTTTTTGCGTACTATCGGTCTTATATCTTACCTTATAGCCGCCTATGGCATATGTGCCGGGCATAAAACCCCTCATAATGTACTGCATGGTGTATTCTTTGTTAAGAATGCCGACTGTCGTAAGTTCAGAACTCACGAGCGTGAGATTGTCGGCGCTGACTATGGGAAATTCCACGTCTTTTGCGTTTTTTACGGTTATTGAATATGCAAACCTTTCCCCAACGCCAACCGTTTCTTTATACGCCCTTGAGGTGACAACGGCCTCATCGGCGCAGGCGGCGCTTGCCATAAGGATAATCGTCAATATTAACGGCACTATTTTAGTGGCAGCCATAGCTCAGCGGTTTAGCCTTCGTTCTCTCATCCTGAAAAATCTTATCAGGGTCTTGATATACGGCACATCGGTTGAGATATCTATGTGGTCAACGCCGCTTTTGCGAAAGAGCCGCCTTCGCTCATCAAACATTGCCGCGGCCTTTTCTTTATAGTGTCTTCTTACGGCGGTGCTTGACGAATCAATGTCAAACAATTCCCCCGTCTCGGCATCCTCCAGCGTTATCAGCCCGACATTTGGCAGGGCGCGTTCCACAGGGTCGGTAAGCGTCACGGCGATGACATCATGGCGTTTGTTTGCAATTGCAAGCGACTTTTCATATTGTGGGGCGTGGAAGTCCGAGACAATAAACACAACTGCCCTATGTCTTACGACTTTACTGAGATATTCTAAGGCCGCCGCGATGTCAGTGCCGCGGCCCTGAGGGCTAAGGTATATGGATTCCCTGACCACTCGCAGGACGTGTTTAAGGCCCTTTGCCGGCGGGATGAACTTCTCTATCCTGTCAGTGAAGGCGATAAGCCCTGCCTTGTCGTTATTTCTGACAGCCGACAGGGCCAGAAGCGAACTAAGCTCCGCGGCCAAGTTTCGCTTCAGCCGCGTAGTTGTGGCAAATGCGCCGGACCGGGACAGGTCAAGAAGGAGTATAATGGTAAGTTCGCGCTCCTCGATGAACTTCTTGATAAACGGCTCGCCCATTCTGGCCGTAACGTTCCAGTCAATGGAGCGAATATCGTCACCGGGCGTGTACTGGCGTACCTCGTCAAACTCCATGCCCCGGCCCTTGAACACACTGCGATAGTGGCCAGTGAAAAAATCGGCTGCCATGCGGCGCGTCTTTATCTCCACCCTGCGGATGTTTTTAATTACATCAGTGGCAAGCATGGCGGCGTATTTAGGGGACTTCCAACTCTTCTAAAATGCGTCGGACGATATCGTCAGAGGTCTTGTCCTCGGCCTCTGCCTCATAGCTTACGATGACGCGGTGGCGTAAGACATCAGGACCAATGGACTTCACGTCCTGAGGCGTAACAAACCCTCTGCGCTGTATAAAGGCATATGCCTTAGCGGCAAGGGCCAGGTAAATCGTTGCCCTCGGTGACGCCCCATACTGAATTAGCCCCGCCAGCTCTTCAAGCTTATAGTCCTGCGGCCTTCGTGTGGCAAAGACGATATCCACAATATATTTCTCTATCTTTTCGTCCATATAGACCTCGTCTATGACCATACGGGCGTTCATAATGTCAGTGGGGGTTATGACGGCAGAGGCGCTGACTTCCCTTGAGGTGAAGGCCATGCGTTTAAGAATTGTGCGTTCTTCGTCTTTGGTAGGGTAGGTGAGTTTCAGCTTGAGCATGAACCTGTCGGTTTGGGCCTCGGGAAGCGGATATGTGCCTTCCTGTTCAATAGGGTTTTGGGTTGCCAGCACCAGAAATGGTTCTTTTAGTTTATATGTGTTATCGCCGATTGTAACCTGGCGCTCTTGCATAGCCTCAAGCAGGGCGCTTTGAACCTTAGCGGGGGCGCGGTTAATTTCGTCGGCAAGGACGATATTAGAAAATACAGGACCTTTTCTCGTTGAGAATGTGCCGTCCTTGGGGTTATAGATTTGCGTGCCGATGATGTCGGCAGGAAGGAGATCTGGCGTAAATTGAATGCGGCTGAAGTCGGTCTTAATCGCCTGGGCAAGTACCTTAACGGCGGTGGTCTTGGCAAGCCCCGGCACACCCTCAAGCAGCACATGGCCGTTTGCCAGTATCCCCACAAGCAGCCGCTCAAGCAGATATTTCTGCCCCACTATAATCTTTTCAAGTTCGGACATTAGAAGGCTGATAAAGGCGCTCTCCTTTTTAACCTTCTCATTTATAAGTATAATGTCCTGATCTGCCATGGTCTTTGAGCCTCCTGTTGCCGTTAATTTATGGGTATTTTATCATAGTACGACAGACAAATGCCACAGAGGCCGCACTCGGTAGTGGGTCAGTTTGAAAAACTATGAGATATAAATAGCTGAATTATAAAGTTCAGGCAGTTTATCCTGTCTAAGTCGAAATTTAGTTCCATGATTATGTCCTGTTCTTGCGTCAAAATCAATGTATAAGTACCCTTGGTCCACACAATCGACAAACTTATCGAAAGAAAAACTTGACAAGATAAGTAGTTTTTCATATTTGAAATACTCATGCCCGTCATCTATTTTTGTGTCAGCGATGACATAAAAACAATTCATAAGTTTAGAACCAATGGCATATTTCAGGTCGTCAAATCCCCAGTATGGCTCTGGGTTTATTTTGTCAACTCCCACCCGTCGCTTAATGCTTTCATACCAAAAGGATACCTCAGAATCATTTATATCAATCTTAGATGAGTCAAAGTCAAAGATAAGTTTCCGTTGTGTCCTATTAACTACTACTTTGAATCCTCTCTTTGTATATGAAGTTGCGCTTGTAGTAGAGCGAAACGACATTTCTTCTTCAGGATATTTCCTTCCGGCCTCTTTATGCCTCCATCCATACATAGGCAAGAGAATACTCGAAACAATTTTAGCTCCTGTAGGTGAAGGTTCTATATGCTTTAAGGTTACAAGAGAGGTCGAATGCTTTCTCTGCCCTTTGAGTTCCCATTCCTGTGCGTTTGGAATAGGCAGGTTGTTTTCTTTAATGCCGAGTAGTATTTCAAGGGTGTTGCCAACTGCCCCATCATTGCGTTTATCAACGGTTTTCTTAACACTCTTATGCCATCCTGTATTAATAATCTTTTTAATGTTAGAAATCATTTCCTCTTTTGTATATAATTTCATTTCGGCGGCCTCCAGAAATCCAGAAGATACTCAAATGTTACGCCCATAGTAATATAGTTGCTTGGCCAGCCAAAAATGCCAATTTTATTTACAATGTTTGTCCTATCCCATATAATAATATTCCTCAGTTCATATCCTCTGCGTCTTAGCTCCTCTACCAAAGAGATGTGTATGGTAATTCTTTCGTTTTCCCACCACATATCAGGCACATTGATAACACAGTGAGCTTTAGGTTTTAAGAGCGGCAGCAAGGATTCGAAAATTTCACCCATAACTAAAGTGTAGTCGTTCAATGACATCGTCCCTAAGTCCCTAATGTCCTGAGAATATTGCTCTACTTTATTAAGTTGTTCATTTTTTCTGTCTCGTCTTGACTTGTTTTTTCTTTGGCGGTTCAAAAGATTGGCATATGGCGGGGATGTCCACACAAGAGATATGGTTTCTTCTGTAAAATATTCATAGATATTTCTTGCATCATCCTGAATAGGAATCTGTTTTGACTTATTAAGGATATGACCATTAGAAAGACGGGCATTACAAAGCTCTATGTAAGATGGCTGCAAATCAAACCCTACAGCGTTTCTATTGGTGTCTCTTGCTGCTACAAGGGTTGTTCCGCTTCCAACAAAAGGGTCAATAATCAGCTCTCCTTCATGGGTAAATAATTCTATTACCTTTCTGCAAAGAGAAATCGGGAATGTGGCCGGATGCGTACTTTTATCTCTAATATCTCGTTTCTCATATGTAAACTGCCAGACTCCTATCTGATTTTTTAGCCAGTCCTTAGCAGTAAGGCAATTTATATTGGTTTTATTGCACTCACAAAGACGCTCATGTCCAATATCCAATAATTTCTTTTTTTCTGCCAGTACATCCATATATGCGGAATTATAGCAGGAATCCAATAATTTCCTCAATGCGCCGCGCTTAGATATTCCTGTTGCCGGAGTTGCTCGTAAAGTCTGATGAGTCCTTGCAAAATCATAAATGCATAAAATGAGTGGCTATTACCTGTCCAACTAAAAAGGCGGCGCGCTGCCTTAATCGGGCAGCGCCGCCTCTGTTTTCGCCTGCTGCAGCGTTATTGAACGGTAACGCTGACGGCCTTCTGGGTATTGTTCTTGTCGGTAATGGTAACTGTGGTCGAGCCTTTGGCAACTCCTGTGATTGTTGCCGCGCCATTGGCTATGCTTACCGTTGCTATTTTAGTATTTGCAGACGCTGCCAGATAAGGCACGCTGCCACCGCTTACTGAAACCGATGTTGACTTGCCGGTAAGGACTGTTACGGCGCTTTGGCTGACTGACAATGCCGGGGTTACGGTAACTGTCAGAGAAGCCTGAGTGTTGTTCTTGTCGGCAATTAAATAAGTGGTTGTGCCTAAAGTATTGCCGCCAGTTAATGTAATGGTGCTGCCGCTGACGCTTGGCGAAGCTATGTTCAGACTTGAAGGCAGCACTTTAAATGGTGAAGCGCCACCTGTGATACTCACTGTCGCTGTTTTGCCGGAAATGACGCTGATGCTGCTTTGGCTTAGTACAACAGCAGGGTTTACTGTAACGCTGACAGTGGCCGTTGTCTTGTTAGCGTCGGTAACGGTAACAGAGGTCGTACCTGCAGCAATGCCGTTTATGCTGACAACGCCGTTGCTGTTAATAGCCACTGTGGCAGTCTGCGCACTCGATGACGATACTGTGTATGGAGCCGTACCGCCGCTTGCATTCACATATGCCGTCTTACCGGCTACAACACTAAGACTGGTCTGAGTTACCGACAATGGATTCGTTACAGTTACGCTGATAGAGGCTACATTGTTATTCCTGTCAAGAATCGTAATGGAAACCGTTCCGATAGCAACGCCTGTTACTGTAATAGTGCCTCCGCTAAGGCTTACAGTTGCTGTCTTCGTGTTGCCGGAGGTTACCGTATAGGCAGGGGAGCCGCCGCTTATAGTTGCGGTTGTCGAGGTGCCTGCCGGAAGCCTGAGACTAACCGGGCTTACTGATAACGGGGCTGTTACCGTAACGTTTACTGTGGCTGTAGCATTGTTATTGTCGGCAATTGTAACAGTGGCCGAGCCGACTGACCTGCCGATTAGTGTAAGTGTGCTGCCAGTCAGGCTTGCCGATGCTGCCTGTGATGATATAGCAGATACCTTATACGGAGCTGTGCCGCCGCTTATGGATACCGACCCGGTGCCGCTGGTTACTATTGTCAGGCTGGAGGTACTAACCGCTAACGGGGCGGTAACGGTTACGTTGATGGCTGCTGCAAGGCCGTTTTTATCTGTAACGGTTATGCTTGCCGTTCCTTTGGCAACGCCATTAATGGTAACAGTGGAGCCGCTGACAGATGCCGTTGCCACGCTGCTGCTTGATGAGGATACTGAATATGGTGCTGTACCGCCGCTGATTGCCGCAGATGCTGACTTGCCGGTTATGACGCTGACGCTTGAGGGGCTAACCGCTACAGGGGTAGTAACGGTAACGCTGACTGAAGCAGATGTCTTGTTAGCGTCAGTAACTGTAATAGTGGCAGAGCCGCTGGCAACACCATTAATGGTAACAGTGGAGCCGCTGACAGATGCCGTTGCCACGCTGTTGCTTGATGAGGATACTGAATATGGAGCAGTGCCGCCGCTGATTGTCGCAGAGGCGGACTTGCCGGTTAGAACGATGGTGCTGGTTGGGCTAACCGCCACAGGGGCTGCTACAGCCGCGCTGATTGATGCCCCCATGCCGTTTTTATCTGTAACGGTTATGCTTGCCGTGCCTTTGGCAACGCCGGTAATGGTAACAGTGGAGCCGTTGACAGAAGCCGTCGCCACGCTGTTGCTTGACGATGATACTGAATATGGGGCCGTGCCGCCGCTGATTGACGCAGTTGCTGACTTGCCAGTTATGACACTGACGCTTGACGGGCTAACCGATATTGGGGTGGAAACGGTAACGCTAAGGGTTGTGGTTGCCTTGTTTGCGTCAGTAATGGTTATGGTAGCAGTGCCTGCGGAGGCGCCGGTAATGGTAACAGTGCTGCCGCTTACGGTGGCAGTTGCCACGCCGCTGCTTGAGGAGGCTGCCGAATATGGCGCCGTACCGCCGCTTATAGCTGCTGTTGCCGTCTTGGTGGCTGCAACTGCAACGCTTGTAGGGCTGACCGCTAACGGGGCAGAGACGTTTGCGGCAATGGCTGCCGTTAAACCGTTTTTGTCTGTAACGGTAATGGTGGCAGTGCCTTTAGCCACACCGGTTATTGTAACGGTTGCGCCGCTGATGGCCGCCGTTGCTATGCTGGAACTTGATGATGCTACATTATATGGCGCCGTGCCGCCTGTGACAGTGGCAGAGGCCGTCTTGCCGGTTATGAGACTGGCGGTTGTCGGGCTGACAACTAACGGGGCAGTAACGGTTGCAGCAACGGTCTTGCTGGTGCCCGCGTTATCCTTTACAGTAATAGTTGTTGCGCCTGTGGCAACGCCGGTAATGGTAACGGTGGTGCCGCTTACGGCCACTGTTGCAACTCCGGTGCTGGCTGATGTAGCAGTATAAGGGGTCTGTCCGCCAGATACTGTTACTGTGCCGGTTTTGCCTGTTGCTACCGTTAATGTCGTTGGGGTTACCGCCATAACCGATGGTGTAGGTGACGGCGTAGGCGAGGTCTGCGGATATGCTATCGTAAGAGAACCAAATCCAGATGAGCCGGTAACCTCAGAGTATGCGATTCTGAAATAACCGTTTTCACCCCAGTATTGGCTCCATGAATTCTTTACGATAAAATACTGCTGCGCGTCATTATAACCAACGAGTAATATGGCATGATAACCTGCAAGAGAACCGCTTACGTGGCTATAGATACCGCTGCTATAGTAGAAGAAATCGGTATAGACAGCCATAGTGGTTACTAACGGGCCGTATGTGTTGAGGGCGCTTCTTAGTGTATCAACGTTTGTAGAGGCAAGTTTTGTTGTAACATATTGCCACGAAGGTATTGAGTAGGCTGCTGAGGAGCGGCTTGAGCATGCGCTGGAGCACGAACCATTAGTTGCCGTGTAGGCATAGCAGGACTCAACCGGCTCGCCCGTGTTGCGTAAAAAGTCCGAGGCATAGTTGATATAACCGCCATTGCATGAGCCGGCACCGCTGCATGATACCATCACTTGTTCGGATAGGTCAGTGTTCGCGCCGGGGGTGTTGTTTTTTCTCATTTGATAAGACTCCAGGGCAGCAGTTGTAGCAAATGCCCAGCAAGAGCCGCAATTTCCCTGATCTTTCACAGAAGTCACCCAGTTGCCGTTATTATCTCTCCAGTCAAGGCTTGACGGCAGAGACGCTGCCTGTGGCAGCGGGGCAAGGGCTATCCTTGAGTGGTCGCCCAGGTCAGCTTCTAAAAGTCCTAACAGTCTATTTCTCTGTTGTTCCGGCATTGAGGAAACATGGTTCTCTTTTGCCTGCCACTTGCCGCTTGCTGCCTCAATAGTGGCATTTAATGACTGCGACTTGAGACTCTCAACGGCGAAAACTATTCCTGTTATCATGCATACTGATATGGCCACTACCGCTGCAATTGTAAAAAACTTTTTCGCTCTCATGTCTTTGCCCTCCGTTGTTTTGTATTTTTTTCTGCTACCGTACTTAGCATAATACAACGATTCGCCTCATGTATGTAGTTTGAATTACATATCCTATGTAATCCTGATTACAAATCTGGAAATTTCTCGAAAAAAGGCGGAAAAAAGCAAAATAAGCCCTCCTCATTAGTGGCAAGGTAGCCTTCGCCTTTCCACTGGTTTATAGTTGACGTAACCGTTTCTCTTACCAGCCCTGACATGTCGGCTAATTCCTGATGGGTAAGTTTAATGCTTAAGACCGTGGAGGCGTCTTGTTCGCTGCCATAGCGGTTAATATAGTTTTTAAATAACAGGCCAAGCTTCTGCGGCGCCTTGTTGTATGACAGCCGTTCGATGATTTCATTGGCCTCGCGAAGACGCAGACACAGCTCCCGCATCATGCCAAGCAGGACTTTTGGCTGCGTATTGAGCATCTGATAGAAGTCCTCTTTGAATATCACCGCTATCACTGTCTTTTCCATAGCGCAAACGGTAGCGCTGTTTTTCCTGCCGTCAATCAGGGACATCTCTCCAAAGTAGTCGCTGCTTTGTCTGATGGCCAGGATCATTTCCTTCCCATCGGCGTTGACAAGGGTGATTTTCACTCGTCCATGTACGATAAGGTACATGAAATTATTAGAATCGCCCTCGTTCATGAATGTGTCGTTTTTTTTGTACTCGCGAATGTGCACCCTGCCGATGACATTTTGAAGCTCATCTTCAGATAAGTGTGAAAATACAGGGCTTTGCCTCAAAACGCCGACAAGCATTTTCTCTTTTTTTTCCATACATCCTCAAGCCGCCGGTAAATATTTTATACTCCATACGTATTGTACACTAATCGCTGGAATAATATCAAGTCTGCTAATTGTATAACAAACAAAAAAGACGATTTAAAGTTATAATGCCATGCCGCTTTTTTTTCGAGTTCATGCTATAATACGCCTTAGCTATGGCGTCTGGATTAATGCTGTGATGGGGGAAAGATAATGTATTGTTTGAGATTGAGGTTGCTGGCTGCCGCTATTTTTTTAATGCTGGCCGCGCCTATAGCGGTTTTTGGCGAAAACAAGGACAACAAGTATTTTGATAATGGAAATAAGTATATGCAGACTAAGGAATATGACAAGGCAATAGAGCAATATTCTAAGGCGGTTAAGGCTAATCCAAAGTCGGCAGCTCTATACTACAACCGCGCATCGGCATATGAAGGCAAGGGCGACCACGACAGCGCCATTTCTGACTTCGCCAAGGCCATACAGTGCGACCCTAACGACGCCGCAACGTACTATGGCCGCGGCCTTGTGTATGAAAAGAAATCAGACTACGACAAGGCTATAGCCGACTACACAAGGGCGATAAAGGCCGACCCTAAATTTGTCTGGGCATATACCAACCGCGGCCACCTGTATTATATAAGCAAAAAAGACAGTAAACGGGCTATTGCCGACTTTACCGAGGCCGTCAGGCTTGACCCCAAAGAGGCGCTGGCTTACTTTGACATGGCCCACATATATGGCGATATGAATAACTACAAAAAGGCGGTGGCCAACTATAGCGAGGCGATAAAGGCTGACCCTAAGTATGCCGAGGCATATGATAACCGCGGACTGGCTTATATGAAGCTCGGCGATAAGGCAAGCGGCTGCCGCGACTTTGCCAGCGCTTGTAAACTTGGCATGTGTAAAATAGCAGACTCTGCTAAGTCTAAGGGTGACTGCAAATAATATGGCGCCTCAGAAAGGCGGGAGGGAGAGAGAATGATGATTTTAAGAGTAAGCATAGCCGCGCTATTGTTAATTGCTATGAATATGTTTGCCTTTGCCGATGATGCCGGTGAGGCCTCTTTCAAGCAGGGAAACGAGTATTCAGAGAAAGGGCAATATGACAAGGCCATCGCCGAGTATACGAAATCCATACAGGCAAATCCAAACGCGGCCGTTGTCTACTATAACAGGGGCAATATATTCGCCAGATTTAAAAAAGACTATGACAAGGCCATAGCTGACTACAATGCGGCCATAAAGATTAAGCCAAATTATGACGAGGCATATAACAACCGCGCCCGTGCCTATTTGGATAAACAGGACTTTGAAAACGCACTGTCTGACTTTTCTAAAGTAATAGATATGAAGCCTGATTCTTTCGATGCTTACTACAATCGCGGCCTGATTTACAGCCAACAGAGGCATGACTACGAATTAGCAGTCGCCGACTTTACCGAGGCGCTGAGAATTAACCCAAAACACGCCGAGGCATATAACAGGCGCGGATTTGCATATGCCAAAGGTCAGCATGACTATGACAGGGCAATTGCCGATTTCACCGAGGCGATAAAGATTAACCCCAAACTGGCCTTGAGCTACCACTATCGCGGCATTGCATTTGCCTATAAGAAGGACTACGACAAGGCGATTGCCGACTACACCAGGGCCATAAGGATTGACGGCGGCAACGCCGATATCTACTACAAGCGCGCCGACGCCTATGCCAGGAAGAAGATGCCCGACAAGGCTGTCGCTGACTACACCAAGTGCATCTCATTAAAACCGGATGACGCCGACACATACAACATGCGCGGCCTTGCATACGCGGGCAAAAAGGAATATGTCAAGGCCATTTCCGACTTTACAGCGTCAATAAATATTAATCCTAACAATGAGGTCGTATACTTTCTCAGGGCGCTTGCCTTTCAGTCGGGGACAAAAAACTATGCGGCCGCCATTGCCGACTTCACCATGGCAATTGAGATAAGGCCAAGTTATTCCGACGCCTATGAATCGCGCGGACTTGCGTATATCGAGGCAGGGGATTCTGAAAAGGGCTGCGCCGACATTGCCCATGCCTGTGAACTTGGCAGTTGTTCCGCCGTTCAATTCACTAAGACCTCCGGCAAGTGCAAGTAGTCAGATGGTAGCTGCCCCCCCAGAGAAAATATCTTTCCCTAAACCACGTCATGTGATATAATACTGCGATGACTGAAAAAGCGAAATCGTCGCGGGCACTACAGATTAACATCGCCGACTACAGCGTTGACGTTACAATTGACCCCATGTATAAGCCAGTACAGGACGTGATGGCACGCTTTCACGGCCTTGCTGACGGCCTTACCGTCTATCTGAAGGAACTCTGCCATCCCTACAAGAACTGGCAGTATATTGTCAAAGAGACATGGACATATGCCCTTGGATATTTCTACGAACTCACCACGCACCCCGATAAAGGCCCTGAGGCCGCCGCTCTTTACATGGATACGATCATACAGGCGCTCATCTGCTCTGCTAAAGACCCTCAGACTGCCACCGACGCCTTCAGTCTCTTTTACATGTTCACGCAGAAACTTATAAAAGACTCCCCAAGAGATGTCTTTATCGAAAAATACCTGCCTGTTATCAACAAAGGCCTTGGCATGGCAGATGCGCTGCCCGATGAGCGCTTTCTTATTGTTGCCAAAAGCCATTACCGTCTGAACAAACTTGCCATGAATTTCTACGACGCCGTAGCGGAAGGTTCTGATTTCAGCGCTATTAACTCGCTGATCACTCATTATCTCAGATTTACATACTCGTACTGGCTTACAGAGAACAACCCGAAAGACTGGTTTGCCGAGGAGTTGTCAGATGAGATAAAACCGTTGGCTGTTGACATATTACAGCCAATATCGCATGAGGCTATTACGGGCTGCATTGCCAGCCTTGATGAGATTATTGCAAATAATAATATGACGTTACGGGATAAACTTAAAGCAATGGCAGAGCTTCCCGGGTACGGTGACATCGTAGCGCATTTTAATAAGATACCCTCAATTCTCTACCAAACCATACCAGATGAGACGCTCAAGCACCACTATGAGCTTATATTTCTCTTTCACATAATGAACACCCCGGGGCTTTCAACGATTCATGAGGACACTCTCAGGGAGATTAACCGCATAATCAAGTATCTTATCGTCCACGAAGACTACCAACAGAACAAGACGCTTATCAATAAGACAGTTGATATTCTGAAAAACACTGAAGCCCAATACCCGGCCACAGTGCTGCGCTGTGTGCTTAATATGGGAAAGGGCGTTTATGAAAGCAATAACGCTGAGCTGGTACATTACTACAACCATGCCATCATGGCGCTGGGATTTCAGACGCCGGACTTCAGAGGCATAAGCAACGACTGGCAGATAATGGGAAACGCCGCCCATATAGACAACATTCGCACGTACATGGAACTCATACGGCTTAACCCCTCGTGGTCAAAGACACTTCTGTCATCGCTTATCGTTAACCTGTCGCTTGGTGGTGTGATAATCAAGGACACTGACCTGTTTCCACGCGATATAACGAATTTCTTAAACTCTGACATACGCCTGGCCTATAACTTAGTCAAGCAGCTTATGAGGCTCTTCCCCGTGTATTTCAACGAACTTGGCGCCGAGGGGCAGCTGCGCGATATATCTACAAGGATGGATGAGTCCTGTAAGCGCAATGACACGCTCATACATTTTCTCAGGAAACAGAGCCACGTAGAAAGCTCCAACAAGATACTTGCCGTTGTTGAGGCCGCCCTCGAGTTTTGGCGCACCCGCGACAAGGAGCTTTTGAAACAGTACCTGCCTCCGGATATTTATACACAGCAGGAAAACTCAGGCCAGTACGTTGACGGCGTCCATGTGGCCATTACTAAGATATTTGAAATGTACGGGTTGAAAAGTGTGGGGCAGCTGCTTAGCCTTGGGGATGATTATCTTGTCTTAGTAATGGGCGCGCTTGGCCCTGCCTATGCAGCAGATATCGAGAAGGTTGCCCTTGCGATTTCCTTCTATAAGCTGCTACACCAGAAATACAGCGCCGACTTCAGCGAAATAGACAGCGTAATCGCCCAAATTCACACAAGCGCGTTTCCCAAGCTTGACAATCTCATTAAGGCCATTTCAGAACCGGACATTTACAATAAACTTGCCGGTGTGCTTGAACACCTTCTAAGCCTTAAAGACCTGATTCAATCCCCAAAGCAATTTGAAGTTCGCGAGGACATCTACAGGAAGCGCCACATCTCCACAGAAATTCCCTCAATGTACGGCAGCTACCATGAGGTCAAGTTTGACGCCCTCGGCCTTACCTTCCGTCTTGAAACCCTTGTAAATACGCTCTTTGAGGAACTGGTAGAGGGGTTTGACCTTAGCTTTCTCACACGCGCGGCTCTATGCAGAATTTATGACTATCTGAAACTCTTTAAGCAGGCGCTGATAGTTGACGGCATTGCGGCCAGAGAGTTTGACAGGCAGCTCTATCTGCTTGAGACAGGCCTGTCGGTAAGGGGATTCACATTTTCACAGTTCGTAGATATATTTAAGGAAATATCTCATGTTATAAGAAATATAGTAAATGATTACTTTAATAATATGCACATGGAGACACTCAAAGAAATACTTGAAATACTGCCAGAGGAAAAACTGCTTCCAAAGTATCGCTGTCAGGACAACGCCGAGTTATTCAACCGGGTCTCTGAGGTCTTTCTCAGGGATACGATTGCGTCGTCTTTAGGGCTTCAGAGCCTTGACCTGTTTATTACAAGGATTTTGGCCACGCTTAGGCGTGAGGCCGACAAAATTCCAGCCGGGAAGCACCACCTGCTTGTTACGTATAATCCCGATAATGCGGCCACCTCGATAGTTGAGCCGGTTGCTAAGGTATCCAATGTAATTCATATGGGCAACAAGGGGTTTAATCTGATGAGAATGGGCACGCTTGGGCTAAACGTGCCGCCCGGGTTTTTGATAACTACAGAGGTCTTTAAGTGCCGTGAACTTTTTGATATATATGAGGCTGCCGACAGGAATTTCAGGCAGCGCGTGGATAATGAGATTGCCGTCCTTCAGAGATTGACCGGCAGGGAGTTTGGTAATCCCCAAAACCCGTTGCTTGTCTCCGTAAGGAGTGGGTCTGCCATATCGCAGCCGGGTATGCTTGACTCATATCTGAACGTTGGCATGAACGAGGCCGTGGCCAATGGTATGATAGCGGCAAATGTCGGCAGAGAGTGGTTTGTCTGGGACTGCTACAGGCGCTTTATCCAGCACTACGGCATGTCCTTTGGCCTAGACCGCGACAGCTTTGACGCCATCATAAACTCTTACAAAGCAAAGTGCCGTGTGTTTTTAAAAAAGGAATTCACGCCTGCGCAGATGAGAGAAATTGCCTTTGCATATAAGGATTTTGTCACTGGCAACGGGATTATGATAGAAGACAATCCTAAAGAGCAACTTTATATAGCCATTAGGAAGGTATTGGATTCATGGGATACAGATAAGGCCAGAAGTTACAGGAAGATCATAGGAATCTCTGACGACTGGGGCACAAGCGTGACAGTCCAGCGCATGGTCTATGGCAATATTGGCCAGACCTCAGGCTCCGGCGTCTTATTCACGCACAATCCAAAACTCCACGAGTATGGGCTTAGGCCCTGGGGCGATTATGGCATATGCGTCCAGGGCGATGACATCGTCTCAGGACTGGTTCAGACACATGCCATATCGCTGAATCAGGCGCGAAGGGAAGGCAGGCCGGTTGAGAACTCGCTTGAGGTTATGTTCCCTGAGGTGTACGGCGCGCTTGTTGAAACTGCCCGTTTTTTGGTAGAAGACAGGCAGTGGAATCCTCAGGATATAGAGTTTACGTTTGAGGGCAAACATAAAGAAGAAGTTTATATATTACAGGCCAGAGATATGGAAATAAGGGAAAAACAGCCTGAGTATACCTTAGCGGCTATGACAGCGGAGTTATCGAAGAGTCTGCTTGGGCATGGAATAGGCGTAAGCGGCGGGGCGATGGCAGGACGAGCGGTCTTTACGATGGAAGACATCAGGCATTACCGTAAGGCTGAACCGCAGACGCATCTGATTCTGATACGAAGGGACACCGTCCCTGACGACATCGTCGAGGTCTCCGCCTCGGACGGCCTTTTGACCGCACGCGGCGGGGCGACAAGTCATGCGGCGATTGTTGCCTACAGGCTTGGCAAGACATGCGTTGTTGGCTGTGTGGACATGTTGTTCTATGAAAAACAGAAGAGATTTGTCCTTTGTGACAGGACAGTTCGCTCCGGCGACTTTATCACCATAGACGCCGTCTGCGGCGCCGTCTATGAAGGCAAGATGGAAATAAATATATAGCAAATGAGGTAGAGATGGGTGGAAAATTAGGAATCAACGGTCTTGGCAGGATTGGGAAGATTTTACTGTGGCGGCAGGCAGCCCAGAGGAATTTCGATGAGATAGTGGTAAACCTTGGGCGTGCTGCCGGTACATCGCTTAACGATGTCGCCTACTACATAGGCCGCGACTCTACGTATGGTTCTCTGGCTAAGTATTTATATGGCTTCAAAGACCATGCGGCAATTACCGACATAGACGACAATTCCGGGACTATGACGATAAACGGCGTTAAGGTTACTGTACTGAGAAAGACAAGAAACCCAAAGGATATAGGCTGGAAGGACCGCGGCGTTGAGGTAGTCTTAGATACGTCGGGGGCGTTTGTTGACCCTGTCAAACCGCCTGACGACCCTAAGGGCGCCTTGTGTGGACATTTCGAGGCCGGGGCGAAAAAGGTCATCCTAAGCGCCCCGTTTAAGATAAAGGACAAGTCCAAGTCCATGCCCGATGACGCCGTCACTGTCGTCATGGGCGTCAATGAACACGACTACAACCCGGCCAGACACCGGCTCATCTCTGCGGCCTCATGCACTACCACCTGCCTTGCCCACATGTTTAAGCCGTTGATAAATAAGATTGGCCCAAAGAAAATCCTCACCGCCTCGATGGCCACAGTCCATGCCTCAACGGGTACGCAAGAGGTGCTTGACAGGCTAGCCAAGTCCGGCGATAAGGATTTAAGAAAGAACCGCAGCATATTTAACAATATCATTCTTACTACGACCGGGGCTGCCGACACGCTTGCCCTTGTTATCCCTGAGATGTCGCAGATTGGGTTCATTGCCGAGTCGGTGAGAGTTCCTACGACAACAGGTTCGCTGGTTATACTTGTCGTAAATATTCAGGAAGACCATGAGAGAATTCTGATAGACCGCGACTACCTCAACGGTATCTACAAGGAGGCCGCATCCAGTTCTCCTCAGAGGCTTGTCGTCTATTCGGATGAGCAAAACGTATCAAGCGATATAATCGCCATGCCTCATGCGGCTGTGATTATAGAAGGGCATGAGACGCACACGCGCACGGCTGAGATAACCTTTGACGCCGCAAACCTTACGGGCGTGAAAAAAGAGGCCCTTGCCAGCCTTACAGACAGCATGGTGAGAATTCCTCTTACGCAGGCGGTTATCTACGGCTGGTATGACAACGAAATGGGCAGCTATGTAAATGTCCTTACAATGCTTACGCAGATGATTGCGGATGACTACGGGCTGTGAGACGCACGGCGCTCTTTAGCCGGGAAATCCTCAGCTGGTGCATCTATGACTTTGCCAATTCAAGTTACTCGGCCATTATTGCCACGGTAATATTTCCGGTTTATTATGTCAATGTCATCGTAGGAAACGAGGCCGGCCTTGGGGATTTGTGGTGGGGCAGGGCGATTTCATTAAGTATGGCGATTGTTGCCATAAGCTCGCCGTTTATGGGCGGCATTGCCGACTACAGCGGCCTCAGGAAGCACTTTCTGATTGCCTATTCAATGCTGGCGGTTATCCCTGTTGCACTTATGTCAACTTTGAGGCCGGGCATGGTTGTCATAGGATTTCTTTTGATGGCTGCCGCCAATGTTGGCCACGAGGGCGGGATGGTCTTCTATAACTCATATCTGCCTGTGATTGCTGAGAGTTCTCATCGCGGCAGGGTCTCGGCATGGGGTTTTGGGCTTGGCTATATTGGGTCGTTCTCTGCATTGATAATGGCGCTGCCGCTGGTGAAGTCAGAAAATTTTAGGCTTTTGTGGCCCTCGGTCTCTGTCTTTATCATACTGTTTACGCTTCCGGCGTTTATTAATCTGCCACGTGACGATAAGACGCCGGGACACCGAAAATCGCTGATAGAGTCTGCCATATTCAATGCCTCGCATTTTTTTGGGTCACTGAAAGAGCTGTTAGGCCAGCGGGAGTTGAGGCGGTTTCTTGCCTCTTATTTCGTATATCAGGATGGTGTAGGGACGGTCATCGTATTTTGCAGCATATTTGCCGCCGCTACGTTGAATTTTAATACGACTGAATTGATATACTTGTTTATGACTGTGCAGGTTACAGCCTTTGCCGGGTCAATGATTATGGCTAAGCCGATAGACATATGGGGGCCGAAGAGGGTGATTGCCATATCGCTCGTACTGTGGAGCGCCGTAGCGATAGTGTCATATTTTGTGACAACTAAGCCTCAGTTCTTCATCGTAGCCACAACGGCGGGGCTTGGGCTAGGGACGGTACAGGCGGCATCGCGGGCGTTTTTTGCGGGATTTATCCCTGATGGGCGAGAGTCTGAGTACTTTGGCGTCTATTCGATGATAGGAAAGACGTCGGCCATACTGGGGCCATTGATATTTGGCATTACCTCGGCGGCATTTAAGAGTCAGCGCCCGGCGATAGTCTCGATTTCAGCGTTTTTTGTATTAGGGCTTATCCTGCTGCTAAGGGTTGAGCCGCCGCAGCGGCAGGTTTGACTGGCAGGGCTTGTATTACTAACCTGAAAATAATATCCCATTTAGCGCACCCTCGCCATCGTTAAGAAATGTCAGGCTTGAATCCATGACGGTCGTCTTGCCGTCTGCCTGCTTTAGATCTAATGGGTGTAGATGTCTGCCTTGTTTATACGAACTGCGAAACCTCTTTATCACAGCGTTATCAAGCGAAAAGACAGAGTTCAACTTCTTGCCTTTCACAGCGTCTAAGCTGTCGTATTTAAGTAGTTCTAAACCTGTCTTATTGAATAATGCGATATTGCCGGAGTCATCAACTATGCAAATACCTATCTGAAAGCTGTCTATGAACTGTGTCATCAGGTTCAGACAAGGCTTTAAAATATCTCCTTCTGTCCTCATCCGACGGTTGTTCTCAATCACTTTATTCATTAAGTTATCGTCGTCAAGGTCATACATCTTAATTAAATGTTCAACAGTGCAGAGTAGTACCTCCGCATTCCACGGTTTGTACATGTAAGTATTAATAGCGCCTTTATTGATGGCCTCCTTAACGACTTTAATGTCGCCATAGGCTGTTAACAGAATTTTATTACACCGTGGATGTGTCTCATGTATCTTTGCCATGAGCTGTGACCCTGTCATACCAGGCATTCTTTGGTCTGAGATGACTACCGCTATTTCGTTTTCATAGTCAGAGATTATCCTTAAAGCGTCAGCCCCATTTGAAGCAGTCATCACTTCATAGACATCTATCAGAGTATCATATAACGCTGACAAAACATCAGGTTCGTCGTCCACAACCAGTATTGTATGAGTTATCGTCTCTTCCATTGTTTAACACCCTTGCAGTAATTGGAACATAATTCAGCGTAAAATTGCAAGCGGCTTAATTGGCGTGGGAGCAGGGCGTCATTTATGGCGTTTTCTCTTCAAAGACGTCTTCTTTCCAGCGCCTGAAGGAATCGAATCTCTTTTTCCAGTAATAAAGCCAGCCCTCGGAGTTGGTAGTGCGTTCTATTACGCCGGAGGACGATGAGGCCTGGACGAAATGTATGGTATTGTCCTTTACATGTGTGATAAGGGCAAGATGATTTTGTTTCTTTTTCTGGTCTTTAAAGAAGATAATATCGCCCGGCCTGGTCTCTGACATAGCGATTTCATACGTATAGTCATAAATCTTCCACGAGTTAAAGTAGTAGGGCTTAAAATCGTACTTGGTGCCAATGAGGCTGTTGCGGGCAATTGCGCAGACCAGATGGGAACAATCGGACTCAATATTTTTGTCGGGATTAGAACCAAGCTTATAGTCCTTGCCAAGATAGACCTTAGCAACGTCAGGGATATTCTTTTCCATAACGACATATGGGTCTTCTGCCTGCGGGGCTATGACAGGCGGACGAACGACCTTCTTTACTTCGTGGGTCGTGGAGCAGCTTGTCAATATAATCGCCGAGATAATAACTATAAATGTCCTGCAATAACGTTTTTTCACAACTATATCCTCCGTCAAGTTATTGGCTCATGCTGCCCATATAATCACACGCGTCATGCGCTAAAGTAAAGGCCGCCGCGCCAACCTGTTCATTTTGGCTGCCGTCTTAACGTTTTATATGCAATTGCCATACCAGCGTTTAGATGATGGCGGTTGGCGCAGTCTATGAGTGCTATATTCAAGATCCAAAGACTGGTAGATTTCTGGGAAGAAGACCGGGATGTAAGAACGAGGCGTCTGAGAAGCTGCTCAAGAAAGTGAATAAGGGAAAGGATGTTTATAACACGAAGGCTTGACGCGGCGGAGGCCTCAGGCGAGTTGACGCTGAAAGATAGCACGGCAAAGGACAAGGCAGAGGAGCTAGCGCATGCTGTCAACAGCGGGAAGATGAGTTATCCAGAGGCGCTATCTGAGCTGTCAAAGGGCAGCCGCGCACCAGTCCGTTATGACAAGGCGATTGATCTATTAGACAGGGATGCTGTCTATTGGAAAGGCATAGCCGACAAGGCCGGTTCAGATGAGGTTGATACGTTGGTAGGCAGCTATGCCAGTGCGCCGGTACCGGGCTCTGCCGACTTTGCGCTGAATCTATCCAGCGGCAAAGCTGGTGTGCAAGAGATAAGTGATAATAAACCCCTTACTATACCGTCAGGGAAAAATGCAGAACAGGTTAAAGCCGAGCATGATAAGTGGCGGGAAGCAATTAAGAAAAAGGCCTTTGATTATAAAAAGGACTACGAAAAGAAGTTTGCCGATGACCAGTATACAAAATATAGCGGCAATACGATGGAGACAAACGCCACTTTTTATAATTTACAAGGGAGCACAACATCGAACGGTGCTATATATGATAAGTATGCATTTACCGGGGCAATGCAGCCAATTGATGCGGGCGTTTTAAGGGTAAAGATTGAGTTTTTGACTAAAACAGATGGCAAGACTCAATACGATACACAGATAAGTCATACTGACCAAAGTGCTCTTAAAAAACATGTAGATAAAATATCGCCTAAACCTTAACACAGATAGGCAGTTTCCATAGTGCTCTACCTTAAACAATGAGAGAGGCGTGATTATGCTTCTCTCATTGTTTATATTTTATTGAAAAAATTGTTTGACAATCGCATGTACGTATGTTTAATATAGAACAGATGCGTATTTTAGTCAACGCTGAAGTTAAACATATGTCGTTGTGCCTGAGATTAGTGGTTTTATTGCTTGTCTCATCGGTGGTATTGTCACCGGAGGCAGGCTTTGCAGCAAAATGTGAGAACAAGTTTTATGTAATCTCATTGAAAGATTCATACCTTCAGAATAAATATAAAGTTAGGGCATTCTTTGTGTTTCCAAGCAACTATATCTATGGCATACCGACAATACCTAAAGGCTGGAGCTATGACTTTCCTGATGAGCATGGAACGGAATCATTAATAATTGGCACGGCTGTAACAGACAAAGAAGCGGTTGATATTGAATTTTTTAAAGATTTTTTTACTATTATTGTTAGGACAAAATATGATTTGAATAAAAAACCAGATTTTAGCATGACGCTGATTTGTAACAAACCAGATGGAACCCCTAAAATATTAGATTTACAGAACAAAGATTTTAAAATCAAAAAAATTCCCAAATGCCTTAAGCCGTATTAACCCGAGGCTGAACTGATTGCTTCATACTATATAACGCTGAATATTAAAAATAAACTGGCGGTTTTACTGGCGGTGGCAGTGTTTGTTGTCATCAGTGCTGCCGTCACCAGCGATGCGGCTGAATGCAAATACAGGTATTATCTGTTTCATTAGATCATGGAAATGATTACAAAGATAGGAGAGTCAGGGTAATGGAGATGAGAGTCTTCGATTCGCAGATATATGACCTTCCCAAATTACCCTCATCATGGGTATATGAAATTAGCAATAATTACGCCTCTGATGGGATAGTGGCTTTTATGCACGCAGCGGCAAAGTCAGATAACCATACCATCAAATATAAAGATTTAGACAACTTTCTTATTCTTAGGCAGCCAAAAAATAAACATGCAGAAGAGAAAATATACATGCGATTGATCATATTATACATAGATAAAGAAGGCGGTACATTTACAAATATTTTCGAGGCCGATGATAATGCCTTTATTGTAAATAGGATAGACAAATGTTTACCGGAAAAGCCCAAAAAACGTTAATAATACTGATATTTGTATTGCTGCCATTATCAGCTGCCTTCGGGGATGAGCTCTACTGCGTGTCGTTAAAAAAAGAGTTTAAAATCAGCAGCAAAATCTTTTACGGTATAACGGACGCTGATTTTAAAGTGTCGAACGCCGAGATATATGGTATTCTTCACAAACCTATAGGATGGGTTATGACCGTGTGGAAAGACAACGACGGCGACGGAGGTTTTGGTGGCGGCGCTTTAGTGGGTGCTGGCAGCATAAGAAAACTGAGTTTTTTCTATGACGATTTCGTGATAATAAAGGTAAAACAAGGGGTGAAATTCAATGATATCAAGCTATCATTAAAATTAGAAACAGATGAGTACCCTAAAGACGGTTCTGACGATAAAGACCATGATGGCGATAAAACATATAATTTTATAAACAAACATTTTAATATTCGCAGATGCAAAAGTAAGCTCTTCTAATGCAATAGTTCGCTGCAATTCTCACCAGACGTTGAACAACCCTGTCACCGCTGTCTGGGCATTTGCCAAATCGTCCTGCGAAATGCTAAAATCTCCCGAAGCTGAGGTATTATTCCATTAACCAATAATAACACAATAAGGGAAAAAACATGCAGATAGAAGACATCAAGTTAGGGCTGACGTTTGACGATGTACTATTGGTGCCGAGGAAGGCAAGCGTGCTGCCTTCGCAGGTTAATGTGGAGACGTACATAACTAAGGACATTAAAATGAACATCCCGCTGATGTCTGCGGCGATGGATACCGTGACGGAGTCCCGGCTTGCAGTTGCCATTGCCAGAGAGGGCGGCATTGGCATCATTCACAAGGCGATGACGCCCGAAAATCAGGCATCTGAGGTGAACAAGGTAAAGAAATCTGAAAGCGGCATGATTGTTTCCCCAATAACCGTATCGCCTGACGCCCCCGTTGGCGATGCCCTTGTGCAGATGGAAAAATTCAGGATTTCCGGCGTTCCCGTTACAAGAGACGGCGTCTTAATCGGTATTCTGACAAACAGGGACTTGCGATTTGAGACAGACCTGAAAAGGCTGGTCAGAGACGTTATGACCTCACGCAATCTGGTCACTGCCCCCGAAGGGACTGACCTTGACAGCGCTAAGGAGCTATTGCATAAGCACAAGATAGAGAAGCTGCCTATTGTTGACAAAGATTTCAGGCTAAAGGGATTGATAACTATAAAGGACATCGAAAAGAAGAAGAAATACCCCAGCGCCTGTAAGGACAGTTTTGGCCGTCTTAGGGTAGGGGCGGCTGTAGGCGTTGGCAAGGACGCGATGATTCGCACAGAGCTTTTAATAGAGTCAGGCGTGGATATAGTTGCAATTGACACGGCGCACGGGCATACGGCCTCTGTCATCGAGACGCTTGAGGCATTAAAGAAGAGATTTAATGTTGCCGTAATTGCCGGTAACATCGCCACAAAGGACGCTGCCAGAGATTTAATAAACGCAGGGGCGGATGCGGTAAAAGTAGGCGTCGGGCCGGGGTCAATATGCACGACCAGAATAGTGGCCGGCGTAGGCGTACCGCAGATAACGGCCATTATGGAGGCATGTGAGGAGGCCACATCGCGCGGCATACCGGTAATCGCAGACGGCGGCATTAAATATTCAGGCGACATCACAAAGGCCCTTGCCGCAGGGGCCAGTGCTGTGATGATAGGGAATCTGTTTGCAGGGGCTGAGGAATCCCCCGGTGAGACTATTCTCTATCAGGGCAGGACTTATAAGGTTTACAGGGGGATGGGGTCGCTAAGCGCAATGGCCGACTCAAACGCCGCCCGTGACCGCTACAGGCAGGAGGACGTTACATCTCTGAATAAACTTGTGCCTGAAGGCGTTGAGGGCAGGGTTCCAGACAGGGGGCCGATTAACGAGATGATATATCAGCTTGTTGGAGGGCTGCGCTCCGGTATGGGCTACTGCGGCTCTATTTCTCTGAAAGAGCTTAGGGATAATTGCCGGTTTATACAAATCACCAATGCTGGGCTTCGTGAAAGCCATGTCCACGATGTCATCATAACGAAAGAATCCCCAAACTACAGGGCGGAGTGATATGGCGGCGTACGATAAGATATTGGTACTGGATTTCGGTTCACAATACACGCAGCTAATAGCGCGGCGAATAAGGGAGCGCAAGGTCTACTCGGAGATATTGCCATATAACGCCACGATTGAAAAGATAAGGGCATTTAATGCCAAAGGCATTGTTCTGTCTGGCGGGCCGGCAAGCATATATGAACATGACGCCCCAGTTGTTGACAAATCAATTTTTGACTTAGGCGTACCCGTTCTGGGAATATGCTACGGGATGCAGTTGATTTGCCACTTGTTGGGGGGCGAGGTTCAGAGGGCGCAGAGGCGCGAATACGGCAGGGCCGCCCTGAATATTGACAACAGCGCCGGACTTTTAGAGGGGCTTAGCAAAGGCTCAGTAGTGTGGATGAGCCACGGCGACAGCGTAAAGACATTGCCAGGCGGCTTTGAATCAATTGCCCATACGTCAAACTCCCCCTATGCGGCAATTGCAGATGGCAAGAGACGGCTCTATGCCCTGCAGTTTCACCCTGAGGTGGCGCACACTGAAGAGGGTGCTAAAATTCTGGACAACTTCGTCCACTATATCTGTAAGTGTTCTGCAAAGTGGCAGATGTCGTCATTTATTGAGTATGAGGTTGCGGCGGTAAGAGAGAAAGTTGGCAGCGGCAATGTGGTCTGCGCGCTAAGCGGCGGGGTTGATTCGTCAGTGGCGGCGGTATTGATACATAAGGCCATAGGGCAGCGCCTGCATTGTATATTCGTTGACAATGGCCTGCTAAGAAAAAACGAAAAGGCAAAGGTAATAGAGACATTTCAAAGGCATTATAATCTGAATCTCATCGTAGTTGACGCACAACTGAGATTTCTCGATAAACTCAAGGGCGTAACCGACCCGGAACAAAAGCGAAAGATAATCGGGCGCGAGTTCATTGCCGTGTTTGAGGAAGAGGCAAATAAGTTAGGCGGCGTGGATTATCTCGTACAGGGCACTCTCTATCCTGACGTAATCGAGAGCGTGTCATTTAAAGGCCCATCGGCAACTATTAAGTCTCATCACAATGTTGGAGGGCTGCCGGAGGTTATGAAGCTGAAACTTATCGAGCCTCTTAGGGAGCTGTTTAAGGATGAGGTAAGGGAGATAGGCGTGGAACTGGGGCTGCCTGATGAGATATGCTATCGCCAGCCGTTTCCAGGTCCCGGGCTTGCGATAAGGTGTATAGGGGAATTAAGCGCTGACAGGCTTGAGATATTGAGAGAGGCCGACGCCATTGTCCTTGAGGAGATAAAAAGCGCCGGGCTATATCGTGAAATATGGCAGTCATTTGCCGTGCTCCTGCCCCTAAGGACAGTGGGCGTAATGGGGGATGAGAGGACGTATGACTACACGATTGCCATGAGGGCGGTAAACAGCGTAGATGGCATGACGGCAGACTGGGCGCGCGTGCCATATGAGACGCTTGCCATCATCTCAAACCGAATAATCAACGAAGTAAAAGGGGTAAACCGCGTAGTATTTGACATAACCAGCAAGCCCCCGGGCACAATCGAGTGGGAATAGCCGAGTGTCAGACATCAAGTCTAACGAACGTGAATTTCAAGGTCAGGTAATATCGTGGCTTAACGAATTTCTAAAAGACGGCGGCTATCCTTTTGAAATTGCCACGTCAGAGACTTCTGTAAAAGTCGCAGAGAATGAAACAAATTTCCCCGATGTCGGTCTATGGGTTAACAGGCAGGCCAATCAAGGGTTTTGCGGCTGGGAACTAAAAACTCCGGCAACGCCGGTTGACGATAAAGAGCTGCTTGCGGCCGCCTCAAAAAAGGCAAGGGCAATGCGCGCCGATTATTTTGTTACATGCAATATGAGAGACGCAGTCATATGGAGAACGCCGCTTTCTGGCGATGTATCGAAAGAACACAGATACAAGACCTATCCAACAATTGTTCAAATATCCTCACCAGACGACTTATGGGTTGTTCCCAGTCAACAGCTTTTGAAATCAATGATAAAAGGGATACTATATGATCTGTCAACCATTGCCCGTGAGGGACATCTTTATCTTATAGACGTTGACTCTACATTTTTTGTTCATGAGCTTTCGGAGGCCGTAAAGGTAATTAGACCGCATGTTGACGAGCTGTTGAGATTGGAAGTAGGGAAAGACTTTACATTTAATAGGTCTCTGATTGCTTGGGCGACAAAACAGGGAATTGCCGTTAATGAAGCAGGACAGTCTTTTTACGAAGCCGTGTCTGGACAAATCGTTTACAGGCTTTTGGGAAAGATACTCTTTTATTTAACCTTACGCCGTTTCCATACCAACATGCCAAAGCTTATTTTATCTGGCAGCAATCCCAAGGGCATTGACAGAGAGTTGAAGAGATATTTTGAGATTGCCAGACAGATTGACTATCAGGCGGTGTTTGAGGAAGATTTTCCGGATAAGGTGCCTTTTCCAAAGGATGGCGTTGAACCTCTGGTTAATCTCATAGAAGCATTAAACAGGTACAACTTTTCACGTATGCCGCAGGATGTTGTTGGAAATGTCTTTGAAAAACTGATTCCGCAGGAAGAAAGGCACACGCTTGGGCAATATTTTACAAATGAAGAGCTGGTGGATTTTATAACGGCCTTTTGTGTAAGGACAAGGTCTGACACAGTATTAGACCCCACATGCGGTACCGGCACGTTTCTCATCAGGGCATATGACAGGCTGCGAGATAAGGGTGAGAGAGACCACAAGAAACTGCTGCCATTGATATGGGGAATAGACATAGCGCATTTCCCCGCAGAGCTTGCAACCATGAACATATACAGACAAAATTTAGATGATTATGCAAACTTCCCGCGAATTGCAGCAAGAGATTTCTTTTCAGTTAAGCCGGGTGAGATATTTAAATTTCCCCCTCCAAAGAAACCGCACGGCAATGCTTTTACTATTGACGAAAAAATCCCGGCGTTTGACGCCATAGTAGGCAATTTCCCATATATACGGCAGGAAATAATAGAGAAAAAGAATCCCGGATATAAAGACTTGCTTGGAAATGCACTCTTTTGTGATTGGACTAATGATTACCCTGAGTTATTTATTGGTAAAAATTTAAAGCTCTCAAGCAAGGCGGACATTTATGCCTATCTTTTTTTTCACGCGGCAAGGCATCTTAAAATAGGCGGAAGGATGGGGATTGTTACCTCAAATTCATGGCTTGATGTTGCATATGGATATGAACTTCAGAAATTCTTTCTCAAGAAATTCAGGATAATAGCCATTATAGAATCCAGATGTGAACCGTGGTTTGAAGACGCCTCGGTGAACACGGTTGTTACAATCCTTGAGCGCTGCGATGACGGCGAAATCAGAAACGATAACAATGTCAGTTTCGTAAAAATCAATAAGCGGCTCAAGGAACTCTTTCCGTGGGATATGAATTTCCCGTCGGACAGGTGGTATGGTATTGACATGCTGGTAAATACGATAGAGAATTCAGCTTCAGGCAATTCCAAGCGCCACGCCGCTAAAATACTTAAACACCTTGATGGCAGCACCACCTATGAAGACAATAACTTCAGGATAAAGGCCATAAATCAGTCCCAATTACTAAAAGACGTAGAACAAGCCGGTAAGACGGTGAAATGGGGAAAATATTTAAGGGCGCCACAGATATATTTTGAGATATTGGATATGTGCAAAGATAAACTTGTGCCATTAAGCGAAGTAGTAGATATCAATAGTGGGTGCAAAACGGGAATAAACGAGTTTTTCTATCTTGACGAGGATAGGATAAAACACTGGGGCATAGAGGAGAAGTTTTTAGCTCCTGTTATTAAATCGCCCAAAGAGGCGTTAAAGATTATCTTAAAATCGGAAGACGTCAGACATAAAGTTTTCATATGCAATAAGACAAAGAAAGATCTTAGAAAAAATAAACAATATGGGGCATTGAAATATATTGAATGGGGTGAGACGCGTGTGTCAGCAGACAACACACTATGGAAGGAAGTGCCATCAGTCTCGGGCAGGAAACTATGGTATGATTTAGGTGAGAGACGACCCGGAAGGCTTTTGCTTCAAAATATTACAGGCGATAGATTTTTTGCCCCATTGAATATAGATAATATAATGGCTAACCATAAATTATTTGAGGTGTTGCCTAAAAAAGAAGATATTTTTTATGGTATCAGCATATATTTGAATTCAACGCTATTTGCTCTATTCAGGGAATTAGCAAGCAGAGTGAATCTTGGTGATGGGGCAACAAGTACTGAAGGCATAGATTGGAAGGATGTTAAAGCGCCAAATGAGCAGATTCTTTATGCCCTGTCAAAGCAGAATAAGAGTTTCGAAACTCTCAAAAAGCGGGAAATCAAACCTATCTTTGAAGAGGTCAAAATGAAAGACCGGCAGGCGCTTGACAGCGCGGTTTTAGAGGCGCTTGGGCTTAACTCGAAGATGTGTCTCAAGCCGTTGTACGATGGGATTACCGGCTTGGTTAGAGAGAGGCTTGAACTTCCTAAATTGAAAAAAAATAATAAAAAAGCCAAAACCTATAGAGACGTTGAGAAATTAAAAGAAACAGTAATCAATGAAATTCTACCGCAGGGTAGGGCAAGGAAATTTCCAGAGGACTTTGTTGACTCGAAATATCTCAAAAAGGCTAATGAGATATCCATCCCTAATGAGCCCCTAACATTAGGTGCTTATTTCATGGGCCAACAAGATGTCATCTCCGAGGACGGTTCATTCAGATATACCGCGTCAAGCGTAGAAGAGGCGAAATATATCATATATGCCCAGAGGCAGGATAGTTATATTGTAACGATTCCACGAGAAGCATCCATAGTTATCAACGCAGTCTTAACGTATGAGAGGTATTTGAAAGACCTCATGGGAAAATTATTCGAGCAGTTTTTCTCAAGGACACACAACTACGCTAAGGCTGAGCAGTTAGTGCGGCAGGCGTTTGACGATATTGGATTGCCGCTGGTGTATTAAACGAAATACGCCGTTGCATCTGCTATTTCCCAAATGGACAGATGAGTATGGGTAATCTTAGGGTATTGAACGACATTGAGGACAAAATTACTGCTTATTAAGAGATTCTAAATAAGCCTCTATTTTTATCCTGTGTTTATCGGGCATATTCACAAATTCAATGCCGACAAGGCATCCATGGTCGGCGTTAGTAACGTTTTTGATTATAAATTTAATGCCTGTTATAAGCGGAATATCCCTGACAATCAGGGATAGATGGCAAGGCCTGTCTCCTTTTAGTGCATTGCACAGGGATTCAGAGGGGATTTGAAGCCGACATCCAGATATACTTATATTTAAAACAGCAACCCGCACAGGGTCATTGCCTTCAGTGCTAATGTCTGCCCAGCATCGCGATTCAATCTCTTCGCGCTCATTGCGCGTTCTCTGTGCCGCAGACTCTGTAGGGTCTGAGATTGGCAGCCGTTGGTGTCTTCTCTCATCTGCATCGCTTCTTATATCATCTCCGTAGCCCCAAATCATTTCGTTGCTAATGCCGAAGTTAATTTGTTTCTTATTAAGAAGACCAACAATCTTAAATTCTTCATTTTCAGTGTCTCTTAGTTGAGGTCTGTAATACAGCGTTCCAGCAGGCGTGATAATCGCCTGCACGACAGGATGGTCTATCTTGTTTCCGCGTTGTTTGACAACAGCTATCTCTCCGTTTTGTAATCTGACAACAGTGCCGGGGGGATAGATGCCAAGATTCCTTACAAATAATCCTCCGCTGACAGACGTCAACTTCTGTGTATTGGACATGAAGATTTTCTGCATGGCCTCATTGGCGGGTACGGTCGCCCTCCATGCACGCGAGGATGTCATGGCCGTATAGGCGTCAGTGAGTGAAATAATCTGGGATTGTACGGTTATATCACTGCCCCTAATGTTATGTGGATATCCACTTCCATCAATTGACTCGTGATGCTGCAATACGGCTGTCAACCATACTTCGTCCGCTACACCGAGTTTTTGTAACAATCTGACATCGGCTATGGGATGGCCTGATATGATAAGCTTCTGATCTTTTGACAGTGGCGTACTCTGTGAGTGCAGTTCTTCCTGGAGCTCCAGCATGGATATGTTCATTGTCAAGGCCGCCGCCAATATCTGTTTTCTATCTTCCTGCGAATATTCCATGTCCTTAGCGATGATCTCGCATATAACGGCAACATGAATCGGATGTTGTATCGCATAACGCATGTCTTTATCAAGAAATGCTGCACCAAGGGCAATGTCCTCATCCTCATCGCAAAGCTCTTGAATCAGACCGCATAGCTCATCAACCCTTTTGGGGAAATCGTCGGCAAAATCAACGTCACCGTTATTTTCAGCAAACAAGAGACCATCCATGCGTTTCTGGATAAGCCTGAACGTTTCAAATGGATTGCTTCTTTGAATATCAGTAACGCGGTCTGGTCTGTTGTGTGGCCCCTCGGCGATTTTAACAGGGGTATGGCCCATCTGCCGCCGAACTCTGTACAATTCGTATGCGTCCTTTATAACATACCCAGGGCTAAGCAACAACCTGCCATCTATATCAAAGACTGGGTTTGTAATTGGGACACCTACCTCAAGCTCATCAGCCATGTAAGTAATCATAGGCTCCATAGGGATAGTCTACCATATCGGCAGCGATGGCGTATAGAGAAATGAATTAGTTGTCAGTGGTATCTCACTCATCCATATACTCCTGTTTTATTCTGAGTGCAGTGTCACAGGTGTGGCAGAGGCGCAGAGAGTCCAGTCTCACCTGAGGCAATGTCTTATAGCAAATGGAGAAATAAGTGCGCAAACCACTCCCTGAGCCTTGGAAGTAAGGGTCTTTCGTCCCAGTCTTCCAGCTTAATCTCGTCGGACTGTGCAAGATCCCTGTCAAACATCTCCTCCATCTCGCCGGCAAACTCCTGACTCAGTATTACAGCATTGACCTCGTCATCGCTTAACAAGCTCCAGTAGTCCATGTTGGTAGAGCCGACTGTTGACCAGACGCCGTCAACCACCATAGTTTTTGCATGCAACAAGGCGTTGCGGCGTTCAAATATCTTCACCCCCGATTTCAACAGCTCAGAATAATTATACCGCGCTGCTAATGAGGCTGTCGGAGAATCGCTGATTGTGGGAAGGACAATTTTTACGTCAACGCCGCGCTTTGCAGCTTGGGTTAAGGCATCAAGTATTTGGTTGTCGGGGACAAAATAGGCATTTGTCAAATGGACAGAATGCTCAGCAAAAGTGATGGCGGACACATAGACAATAAAAGTGATCCTGTTGTTTTGCCCGGGCGTGCTGCCGACTATACGCACAAGGGCATTGCCCTGTTGTGTAGGCTCAGGGAAATAGTTCCGTTGTGAGAGTTCCGGGCCCTCCTGCCCATGCCATGTTTCAATAAAGAGTTTTTGTAACTCAGCCACCGCAGGGCCTTCGATTTGAACGTCTGTGTCACGCCAGGGCATTGCTTCTCCTTCTACTGCCTTCCTGGCGGAGAGAGTGCTCGAGTATAACGAGCTGATGTTGATACCCCCGACAAAAGCGATTTTGCCGTCAATGATTAAAATCTTTCGGTGGTCAGGGTGTATGAGCCAGTGCTTGTGTGCCTTGAACGGATTTATCGGATTGAATTCGACCACCTGAATGCCCCCGTCACGCAAACGCTTGAAAAACTCAGGGGATGTATTTGAACTGCCGAGGCTGTCGTAGATGAGATTTACCTGAACGCCCTCAGCCTGTTTTTGCAGCAATATATCGGCAAATTTACGGCCTGTCTCATCATCTTCAATGATAAATGTCTCAAAATTAATATGATCTTTGGCATTGCGTATTGCTTCAAACATTGCAGCATAGGTAGGCAGGCCGTCAATGAGCAGAGTGACTTTGTTGCCCTTGGTCAGTGGACTTTCGGTTATTAACTCCACCACGGCAGTTTGACGTTTCAACATGTCCGTAGGATCTACCGAGTTTTCCAGCCGTTGTATGATAGCTTTGCTTTTGTCGGCAGATAACAGCCCTTCGGACGACATGATTTGATAAGAGTTCTGCCCAACCAGAGACTCCTTGATAATTTCAGCGACGTCCGGCAATGAAGCACATCCATTGCTAAGGCTTAAAATGAACGCCAGCAGAAAAAACGAACAGAAACGCCTGATGACCACCATCTGTTATTGTATAAGAAAAGACACTAAAAGTCAATCCTGTCCCCAGGGCAAACGCACTATATGCGTATTGTTGTCATATCACAGTCAGACTAATGCAAAACATAGCATTCAAATGCAATAAATCCGTCATTCCGGCTTGTCCGGAATCTGTTTCTGCATATCCTAAAGCCAAATAAGATTCCGGACAAGCCGGAATGACGACGTCTCAGGCAGGGTGGAGACACTTTTTTGTCGCGGAGTAAGAGCAAATCTATCATAGTGCGTTTGCCCTGATCCTGTCCCACGACATAAAGTTGAACTGTCTCTTAGGGGTGACTCCTTTACCAGCATTATCGCGGACCTACTTTAACGAGTGTGTAAACCTCTGAAAGATAGAATAAGGGCTGAAATGAAGGTGGTAGAGGCGCCCCCTGTTGTAGCGGGGGGCGCCACCTTTGCCAGTGTTATTTTGTGCCTACGATTTTCCAATTAGGATCGGAAATCTGTGGCAGTTGTTTGATGTTCTTTACTGCTGTACCATTCATAAACCATATCACGTTGTAACCGTATATCTTGTGCCTCCAGACTATGCTTGGATTGCCGCTTCCATCGAAATCGGCGATGCCGCCAATTTCCCAATTGAGGTCTGCAACAGTAGGCAGCATTCCAATAGTTGTTACCGTTGCCCCGTTCATAAACCAGTAGGCGTTGTATCCATATAGCTGATGCCTCCAGATTATGGTTGTTGTATTGTCGCCCTTGAAATCTCCCATGCCGGCGATTATCCAGTTTGTGTCTGTGAGCGTTGGCAATACCGTTTCACTATTGATAGTGGTGCCGCTCATGTGCCACATTACGTTTGCGCCAGAATCACTATTTCTCCACACTATGTCAGTGTATCCAGTGCCGCTGAAATTCCCCGTACCGACAATCTTCCAGCTATTGTCAGTTATGGTGGGCAGAGTCTCTAACGATGTGTACACTCCTGAGGTCATATGCCATACGACATTGTACCCATAGGTTTTGTGTCTCCAGAGTATGTCGGTTTCAGCACCGCCTCCGAAATTCCCTACTCCAACCACTTCCCAATTGTTATCGGAAATGTTTGGTAAATTTGACGACAGCTTTATTGGAGCGAAATAACCGGATGTGTCCCAGATGACGTTGTCGCCTGTAGGGTAATTTCTCCAAACTATCTCTGCTCTGCCCTTTCCGAAGAAATCGCCTTTAAGGAGTGCATTAAAGGTTGCCGTTATAGTTAAGTCGGAACTTGAACTCACCGCACATGTCCCTGTCCCTGAACAGCTGCCGCCAGACCAGCCCGCGAAGGTTGAACCAGAGGTCGCCGTTGCGGTCAGTGTAGTTGAGATAGGCGGAGTGTATTGGGCCGAGCAATTGTCGCCACAGTTTATTAAACTATCTGAGCTTGTTACTTTGCCGCCGCCCTTCCCAGCCTTCGATATTGCTAAAACAACATTACCAGTGCTGGTATATGTATTCATGATGGTGCAGGTGATGGTCTTGCCCACATCTGCCGATGTGATTGCCAGCATATTACCGGACAATGTGCCGCCGCCGCTGCAAGTGTAGCTAGCCGTGTATCCAGTTGGCCCGGTCTCCGTCAGCGTGTAGACACCCACAGGTGCAATAGCATTCGCCACCGGCGTCGTTCCTGTGATTGTCGTTGGTCCGGTCGCCCCGTCGCCGGTTGCCGTCAGCATAAACTGCCCCGCTTTGGCCGTACCGCCGCCAGTGTTGACAACCGTTTTTCGCAGGCCCAGATTGACCAAGGTGCCATTAGTATATGTATTGGTGATAGTGCAGGTGATGGTCTTGCCAGCGTCCGCCGATGTGATTGCCAATTTATTGCCGGACAATGTGCCGCCGCCGCTGCAACTGTAGCTAGGCGTGTAGCCGGTCGGCCCTGTTTCTGTCAGCGTATAGACACCAAGCGGTGCAATAGCATTCGCCACCGGCGATATACCAGAGATCACCGTTGGTCCGGTCGTTGAGTCGCCGGTTGCCGTCAGCATAAACTGCCCCGCTGTGGCCGTACCGCCGCCAGTGTTGACAACCGTTTTTTGCAGGCCCAGATTGACCGAGCTGCTATTAGTGTATGTATTGGTGATCGTGCAGATGATGGTGTTGCCAGCGTCCGCCGATGTGATTGCCAATTTATTGCCGGACAATGTGCCGCCGCCGCTGCAACTATAACTGGCCGTGTATCCAGATGGCCCGGTCTCAGTAAGCGTGTAGACGCCAAGCGGTGCAATAGCATTCGCCACTGGCGTCGTACCAGAAATCACCGTTGGTCCGGTCGTTGAGTCGCCGGTTGCCGTCAGCGTAAACTGCCCCGCTGTGGCTGTACCGCCGCCAGTGTTGACAACCGTTTTTCGCAGGCCCAGATTGACCGAGCTGTTATTAGTGTATGTATTGGTGATGGTGCAGGTGATGGTGTTGCCAGCGTCCGCCGTTGTGGTGGTCAAAATATTACCAACTAACGTACCGCCGCCGCTGCAACTGTAACTAGCCGTGTATCCAGTTGGCCCGGTCTCAGTAAGCGTGTAGACGCCCACCGGTGCGTTAGTAGCTGCCACTGGCGTTGTACCTGTAATCAATGTTGGTCCAGTTGCTGAATTACCGGTTGCCGTCAGCATGAATTGTGCCGCTGTGGCCGTACCGCCGCCAGTGTTGACAACCGACTTCACAAGGCCAAGACTGGACGAGTTGCCAGTATATGTGTTGGCGATTGTACAGGTGATGGTCTTGCCGGCATCCGCAGACGAAATCGTCAAATTATTACCAACCAACGTACCGCCGCCGCTGCAGCTGAACGCAGGCGTGTAACCAACCTTTGTTGTGGTCTCAGTAAGCGCATAAACGCCAACCGGCGCTAAAGCAGCCGTCACCGGCGATGTGCCTGTGATCAATGTTGGTCCGGTCGTTGAGTCGCCGAGCGCCTTCAGCGTGAAGTCCCCCGTAACCGCCGAACCGCCGCTGACCGTTGTCAGCAGACCAAGGCTCGTTGTGGTTGAAGAGCAAGCGCCGGGGACGGTAACAGTATCTGAATTTATCGTGATTGTACCGCCAGATGCCATTAATCTTCCGGTTACGAGTGAATTGGCTCCTATCGTGATACCGGCATCATCAATAATGGTTCCCGAAAACGTAGAGTTTGCCGCAAGTGTCGTGGCAGCAGCGGGCGCCCAAAATACATTGTTAGCGCATGCGCCATTATCCAGAAAAACAGTAGAGTTGGCCGCTGTGCCAAGCGCAGCCGATCGGAAGACATAAACGCCGGCTCCATGCAGGTGAACTACTGAGCCTATATTTATTGCGCCTGTGGCGTAATAACAGCCGGGAGGTATGACCCCGGGCGTACCGCCATCAATAGATACCGCACCCAGATCAACCCCAGCTCCGATAGCTGTACAGGTTTGACCATTCATTGTCGCCAGGGCAGAGGACTGATCCGCTATTTGCGATGCACCGCAAGGCACAAGTGTCGTGCCTGTAATTGTCGTAGGTACAGAAGCAGGCGGTGTAGTCCAACAGGCGTTGCCGTTGATAATAGTGTACGGCGCGAGGTTGGAATTGGTAAACGTACTGGACACTATACCGTACGTGTCGTTTGACAAAAGGGATGGCGCGGTCGCGGCCATTGCGGCAGACATCCCGCCAATGAGTGCCACAAGTACCAGACTTGCCAAAAGACTCCATTTAAACATCCGTTTCAAGGACATTTTTGTGTGAAACATTGTAATTCCTCCTTGTATTTCGTTCGATTTGTTACACCCTTCCTTTACAAGACGGCCTCCTGCCGACCTTACTTTTTCTCCTCTTGTGTTTAGATATTGTTTAAATACTTTGAAGTAAAATGACACCCCAAACACCCAACGGTACAAATTCAAGAAGAGGCGACTTACCATAAACAGCTCTACATCATGTCTTGGCTGTGGACAATATCACAACTAATGCGCTCCTTTGTATCTAATTATCACAGGAATAGATTTCATAGTCAATCGGTTAAACGCTAATTTATATACAGGTATTCTAAGATATAACACGGAAATTACCTATCTTCACAATAAAATCGAGGCATAGCTGCCCCTATACATGGCAAGCTCCAGCCCTGTTGACTTTGGAAAGATAAATAGTGTAACGTATATGTGTGCTTATCTTTCGGGTGAACATCAGATTAGTATGATACTGTAGTATATGTCGAGCTTATATTATGAGGCGGGCGTGACCGTTAGAGATAAATACGAGATAGCCGTTCGAGAAATAGGTGAAAAAAATACCGCGCCCTTGACCGACATAGTTCGGATATTGTTAATAAAGGCTCCGGCACGACGGCAAAAATTACCATATCTACTCCGGCCAGGAAGGACAGATCATTATGATTAAGATTTTTCTGGTTGACGATCATCCTGTTGTAAGGGCTGGAATTATTAAAATCCTCTCAAGCGAGCCTGAAATGTCCGTAATCGCAGAGGCGCAAAATGCATGGCAAGCCCTAAAACAATTAGATGACATAGCCCCTGACATCGTTATTTTAGACATTACGCTGCCTGACCAGAGCGGGCTTAGCGTGCTGGAGAAAATAAGGCAGAAATATCCTAAACTACCGGTTCTTATGCTGAGTATGCATCCTGAGGAACAGTATGCCATGATGTCGTTAAAGCTCGGCGCTTCAGGATATTTAACAAAGAAAACCATGCCGGAAGAACTTATAATTGCAATAAGAAAAATTATGGACAGAGGAAAGTATATAACTGAAAGTATGGCAGACATGCTTGCAGAGGGAGTAAATGTTTATTCTGAAAACCTGCCGCATGAATCGTTAGCTTTCAGGGAGTTTCAGGTAATGGTTATGATGGCGTCCGGGGCAGCTCCAAAAGAAATCGCAGGGAAACTCAATGTAAGCGTAAAAACGGTTAATACATACCGGGCTAAAATACTGTTAAAGATGAATTTGCAAAATAACGCCGATATTACACGATATGCCCTTAAACATAATCTCATCAGCCAGGACGAGTAGCGGCTGTCCTCCATAGGGTTGCGGGTAACATAGGTAATTTCCTTATCAAAGCCTAAATCATCCTATATAGAAATCTTCCTTCTACCGATTGTTTTCAAATTTAATTCATGTGATAATAAATTAACCACGATGTACATCTCTGGTATCGGCGTTGTGGCCAGTGTCTCAGGCGGAGTTAATAATAAATACTATCAACGCATGACTGCGGCGCAGTGTGCTTCCTCATGATTGTGAATTATGCGCAAATGCCGTATTAGGGGACAGAGATATGATATGTGCTTATTATGAGAAACATATGTGCCGTAAGGTTATTATTTGTGAATACTTACCGGGTTTCTTTCATGTAAATGAATACTGTGCGTCAGATATGGGTAATTTCATAAAGTGTCCCTTCTACATATTCGGGCACACATTATCAGGATTTCCGCGTGCAGCCGGACTTGCAACCGATGGAAGCGGGCTGTGAAAACTATGGTAAAGATATTGTCATATTACCTGCCTCTTGAAAAGATGCAATATTTATCGGTTAGAGAGGCTGAGACCGAAATCATTGGACTATTGATGTCTATGCCGAAAGAAATAACTGATTCATCAATGAGCGCAATATCTTATGAAGATCTCAAGTCTAAGATGGAGTTTGAAGAATATCGGGATTAAGAAGCCCTGGGAGGTCAGGATGAATGATTGATTTGCAACGACATACGTGACGTAACATGAACAAGAACGACCTTGAGTTTAATTGCCTGGGCAATTAAAGTAAAATTCCAGAAAAAACTATGGAGGTAACAATGAAACACATTACGTTTTTAAGAAGCATGGCATTTCTGCTGATAGCAGTCGGCGCGCTTACGTTTGTAGGTTGTGGAGGAACGGTATACGCTCCTAAACATACCATATGGTACTATCACAAGGAACTCCCTGAGGCCGACAGAGCAATAGAGGCTGCCAGAGCTGCCGGTAAGGATAAAGAATGCCCTGCCGAATTTGCCGCCGCGGCAAAGATGCGCGACGATGCTTATGAAACCTACTGGGCATGTCACACGCAGGAAGGTATAGACATGGCTATGAAGGCCACTGCTATGGCCGGCGCGTTGTGTACGGGTAAACCAGTGGCAAAGCCGACACCACAGCCAGCGCCACGCGCTCCTGAGCCAGCTAAGCCGGAAGCTAACAAGTCAGTAATTGTTCTTACGGCGGTCAAGTTCGACTTCGACAAGTACAACATCAAGGATATGTATAAGCCTGAGCTAAACGCAGCTGCCGAGAGTATCCTCAAGCAATATCCCGATGCCATTGTTTTGATAGAGGGACACACTGACAGCGTAGGTACCTTAGACTACAACCAGGCCTTATCCCTGAGAAGGGCTAATGCCACCAAAGACTACCTTGTCGGCAGAGGTATCAAGGCGTCAAATATCAGAGTTGAGGGTTACGGCGAGACACGTCCTATGGCCACCAACGAGACAGATGCCGGAAGGGCGCTAAACAGGGGAGCTGACGAAACCCACAAGGTTGAAATCAAGGTTATACATCAATAACAGATACCGGCAGTAATGACTATAAAAAAGCCTGTCCCGCAAGGGACAGGCTTTTTTATTCTGCTTCATTAACTAAATTATCACCCTCCTGCCGCTTATGATACGCAGCAGAACGACGATAACGGCAATGACGAGCAGGACATGCACAAACCCTCCGACTGTGTAAGAGGAGACCATCCCCAACAGCCATAGTATAACCAGAACAGCTGCAATTGTGTATAACATAGCTTGTTCCTCCTTATCTTCTATTGGTTTATCTGAACTGCTGCCATGACGCGGCAATATCGCGGATGATTAAGGATGTATTACACCTGTATTACATCCTTCCTCGTTATTAGTATGTCGGTATTTACTATATAATGTCAACCATCTGCATATTAATTATAAATAAATAAATCGCAAATAGCATGTTTATTTATTTGAATAATACATCTGTTATAATAGAGGGTATGGTAGTGCTGATATAGATATAACCATTCTATATTAACGCATTATATGTAGTATAATAAATTACCATCAGGTGAATAAAGATTGCATAATAAGGGTTTATATTACGGCTTCTATTATGTGGTAATAGGTAATATATTTATCATGCCCTAAAATACCCATAAAGATATCTGCCCTTTACTGATTGACTATCATATTTATTCATGTAATAATATACCAGTAAGGAGTACATTAGTAAGGAAATACCGACTACCTTACAGTGCATGCCGTAAAGTCATACTTTCTTACCAATGTACTTCTTACGTAACTGTGTCTGAAGCGTCAGCAGTTAAGTCTATGGGTAAAAGGAGAATAGTTATGGATACCATACTTGTAATAGTTGTCTTGCTTTTGATCTTTGGCGGTGGCGGAATCTACTGGAGAAGGGGATGGCGCCGTTAGGCAGCCATAGGAGGAGATAAAATGAAGAGACTATTTTTGATGTCATTAGTAATGGTTGTTGGACTATCGCTGTTTTCAGTGCGCGCCTCTACGGCAGGCGAAACAGTAGGCGAATACATAGACGACTCAACGATCACTACAGAGGTCAAGGCGATAATCATTAAAGAGCCGGATGCTCGTTCTCTGAAGATAGAAGTGACGACAACGCAGGGCGATGTTGTTCTTCAAGGTTTTATCAATAACAGAGAGACCGAGGCTCGTCTTGTAGAACAGATCGAAGTAATCAAGGGTGTGAAATCTGTGAGAAGCCTCCTGAAGTCGGAAAAGAGAGGAAGCTAGCCCCTTATGCAGCGCTTAATTAACCTTGTTAGGAGCGGTTGGGGTGCTGGCCGCAGAGTTTTAAAACCCTTAGATGGGAGGATGAAGGATGAGGAAAGTATTTTTTATGTTGTTAGTAATAGTTATGGGGCTATCGGCGTTTTCCGGCTGCGCTTCTTTGACAGGCGAAAGAGTGGGTGAATATGTTGACGACTCAAACATTACGACGAAAGTCAACGGGATAATCGTCAATGATCCGGATGCTCATTATCTGAAGATTGATGTAACGACAACAGAGGGTGATGTTGTTCTTCAGGGTTTTATCAATAGCAGAGAGACCGAAGCTCGTCTTGTGGAACATATCAGAAAAATCAGGGGCGTGAAATCCGTGAGGAGCCTCCTGAGGGTAGAAAAGAGGAGAGACTAGCCGTTCATTCAGCGCTTTATTAACCCGGTTAACTGCGGTTGAAGTACCAGCTGCAGAGTCAAACCCAAAAAAAGGAGAAATGCTATGAACTCAAGCACAAAAGACAAAGTCCAGGGCAAGTATCACGAAGTAACAGGGAAAATCAAGGAAGTGGCAGGTAAACTAACCGACAATCCCTCGTTAGAGGTTAAAGGCCAAAACGAACATGAGGCTGGCAGGGTTCAGACAAAAGTCGGTGAAATCAAAAAGGTTCTGGGTAGTTAATACGTAGAGTTCTTAACCAGGCGATGGCATGTCATTTGTGAAACGGACTGGCTCTAAACGGGAGTTGACCTGATATACGCCGTCCGTTTCGCAGTTGTTCAGAAGTATGAGTTAAAAAGGAGGTAACAGATGCTTGAAACAATTATAGTCATCCTCGTAGTACTCTGGCTGTTGGGATTAGTAACCAGTTACACGATGGGCGGGTTTATACATATTTTGCTCGTCATAGCAGTCGTAGTGCTAGTTCTGCGCATATTTGGACGAAGATGACCACAGCTTCAGTTACGTTCAGGTCAATTATGAACATGAACCATTTAAGAGGAGGCATTTAGGATGAATAAGATAAAAAAGATAATTGCTTTAATAGTAACCACAGTGATTCTATCCGTGTTCAGCGTTGCAGCGTATGCGGAGGAACACAATCACAGGGTTGACATCAGTTTCAACAAACACGGCATCAAAGTCAATAAACACAAAATGAGATTCAGCCGCCGATACCACTCCAAGAGGGGCCGCCATGTCCATAGAGGCCCGGTTGTAAATCCTGCCAGCCCTGCGGCAGCCCCGGCCCCTGTAGTGAATCCCCCTGTTTCTGGTAATTACCCCCCAGCGGACCCTGTCAGATAGCAGAGAAGTTTCAATGCGGTATCAGGCAGTCATAGGCTGCCTGACATACACACATTAAGGAGGAAACGGTTATGAAACGCTATTTTGATTTGGCTGTGCTGTCGGTATTGTTGTTGGTTTTCCCTGTTCTGTCATTCGCTGATAGAGACTGGGATTCTAATGAGTTCGTCAAGCGCGGCAATGCCTACTATGCAAAAGGGGATTATGACGGCGCAATCGACAGTTACGACAAAGCTATTGAGTTAAACGACAATAATCATTTGGCGTATCAAAATCGTGCCAAAGCCTACAAGGCGAAGAAAGACTACGACAGGGCTATTGCCGATTACTCCAGGGCTATTGAAATGAACACAAAAGACTCAGGCGGAGATGCGGATATGTATAGCAGCCGTGGCGACCTTCACCGGCAGACAGGCAATAGCGACATGGCTATCGCCGATTTTAGCAGGGCGATTGATATAAACCCCAGAAATGATTCGGCATTAGTAAGCCGTGGCAATCTCTTTCTTAAAACAGGCAACGATGACAGGGCAATGGCCGACTTTAGCATGGCTATCAACATAAACTCAAGGAATGATATGGCGTTCGTAGACCGCGCTCATCTCTATATTAAAATGGGCAATAACGACAGAGCTACCGCCGATTTTGAAAAAGCGGCACGCCTTGGCAATCGCGACGCACAGGACTACTTGAGAAATATCGGGTACAAGTGGTAAGCGGCACCGGCCTCTATAAAGGAAACATGAGGCATGATACAACTATAACGGCATGGAGGTATATCACATGAAAACCAGCACTATTACAATGGTAAGAATGGCGCTTGCAGCTGCGCTTTTATTGATGTGCGCACAAGTATCTTTGGCAGATGAGGATTTAACGCCGGCTTTTCAGAGCGGAGGTGCCAACGGGGTTGATTTCATAGCGGGTGGAATAGGACTGGATGAGCGGGAGTCACTTGAGCGCATAGCTGGAAATAAATATAACGTAAAACTAGTCTTTGCATTGAGTAACAGGGATTTCGTTTCCGACGTTACGGTGGAAATCACAAACGCAAAAGGCAAAAAGATACTTGACATAATATCAAGCGGGCCGATTTGCTATGTTAAACTCCCGGCAGGCTCCTATACGGTAAGAACATCTTACGAAGGCGTTGCCAAGACTCAACATATTAACGCCGGCAGCGCGGCCTCAAGACAGGTGGTCTTTGCATGGCGCTAATATATCAGCGCAGCTTAAGGCGTGAGGCAGTGACAAGACATATAGCTACATAGTGAGAGGACTTGTGGGGGGAGGACAGACAGTCCTCCTGCACATATGTAAAATAGCTGTTCAGGGATTGTTGTAAAGGAGGAGATAGTATGACAGGCAAAGCCGTTATTCCCTTTGTAAGAGTATGTGGATTAATCCTGTGTGGGTTTGTTTTGATGTTTGCCGTATCGTCCGCCACAGAGGGGGCAGACAAGTCTGATTACGCCCATTCAGTGCAAAGTGACGAAGTCACAACGGCTTCCGGGGTAATAAGTTGGGTTTATGCACAGTACATTACATATTTTGGTACAAAATTAGGAGATGTTTTAACATCTTCTGACGGTACATACTATGCCCAATGGTTCACTAACGGACGGGCAATCTGTGCATGGTCTAATGGATATATCTACTATTATAACGGAGTTACCTGGATTGCCTTAGGCGTTCAATGGAAGACAACGCTCTCGGTACCGTCCAATTTTAAGATGTGGCAAATAAACGATGGTTTCAGGCTTAGCTGGGATAGCGTAAGCGGGGCGGCCAGTTATTACATTTACTGGGGCAATGATGATACAGCCTCATCGGGAGATTTAAATTATGCAGGCACTTTGCAAACAAGTGCGACAATCTATGACCATACAGGGGCTTCTTCTGACAATGTATACTATTACAGGATAAAGGCCTGCGATAGCAATGGTCTGTGTACCAGCTTGTCTGATTATATTTTGATGGAATATGGGTTTTAGCGCTAAGGGCATACACACATAATATGTTTTATCTAAGATATAAAATACTCTGGAGGTATTAAAATGAGACATCGTATATTTTCAGTTGTGATAGGAATATGCCTGTTATGTTCGATTTATGGCATAAGGCAAGTTGAAGCGTCATCGCTGACATTAAATAAGATGACTGAGAGTGAAATACAAGGCTATTCTCAAAATTCGGGGATGGTTTTTTCAATAGTTATAAGCGATGCAATAAGGATGGATTTAAGGTTTGGCGATGTAGTGGTGACAATGGAGAAAAGTCTCTCCTCAGATGACGGTTTCTATTTAATAGGCTCTTCGTCTAACAATGGCGGGATTGTCAAATTAACCGCTGACAACTATCAGGTTTTGCGAAATATGTTGTCGGAAATGAGCGTTTATGGCGATACTAATAACTTAAACAGGGCATTTCTTAGCATCCTTAATTTATTAGTGAGCTGGCCCGCAACAATGCCCGTATATGCTTCTATTGACAAGTCGGCAATAAATACATTGACAAGTGAATACAAGCAGCAGAGCCATAGTGTGTTAATATCATTATCTAACTATAAACCGAGAAGTTTATGTAATGCGTTCGGCAAAAAGCTGGATTTCTTTTGGCCTGTAAAACTATCGGGTGCTACAACTTCAACACCTGACCAGTCAGGAACAATAGGGCAGAACGGCTGTTTCGGAAGATGCGGGGCTGGATGCAGCAGCGACTCATCAACGACATATAATAATATATATACATATGCTTGCGCAAGGCATGACGCATGTGTGGGATATTCGGGTACTCTTTCACCTGGATGTGATTATTTATTTGCAGCCACTATATCGGATTATACCATAGGTCTTCTTGGAATATACTACAACGGCACGCAATATAATTGCAGTTCAACAGGCAGTTAGACTTCATGGAGCAAAAGCGCAGTTCAAAGGAGAGTGTTTAACAAACTGTGGCAATCCTTAAAAGGCGAAGGGGACGTAGAATCGCCTGATAATCAACGGCTGTCCCCCTTCGCTCTGAAACAAAGCAGCCTGCAATTAGACGGGCATAGTGTATCTAATAAATAATAGAGGGGTCTGAAGACAATGATAAAACCGTTTGGCGGCAGGAGAGGAAGCGAGTTTTTTATCATGGACTTTTTACAGAAATTTCCGGCACAGGCATTAGATCCATCCGGGGCAGAGGAAGCGCTATGTGAGGATATCCGTGATTTTACAAACTCTAAGGTCTGTGCCATAGTCCTTCATGATGAAAATGGTAAAATTTCAAGAGCTACCCTGACGCCCAAAGGCAGTCATGAACTGCTGACCGATATTCTGTTAGAAAAAATGATTTATGTATCGGCAGGCACTTCCAGCATAAAAATGTGGGATATCCCGGATAAGAAGCAGTTATTAAATGAGGTTGGCATTCCTCCCGATTTTTTCAACATTCTTTCAATGCCCCTGTTTTCAGGTACTTCGAGGATTGGCACATTATTAATTGTAAACATTACACTTGATGTAAACGCTACATCTTTGGATCCATTGTTTCAAACAATGGACATGATTGGGAAAATAATAGGTTTAGTCCTAAAGAACGCATACTTTTATCAAGAGACACAAGAACAGTTAGAGCTGTCGAAATTTATGGCAGAGATTGGTCAAATTTTAGCCTATAGCACATCGTCATTGATGGTATTGCTTCAAAATAGCGCTGAGGCCATAGTTAGGTGTTTGGGTGTATCTTTGGCACGTATTTGGGTTATGGATGATGCTGAAAATGTACTTGAACTACAGGCTAGTGCCGGACTGTACACACATATTGGTGCAGACCAGTCACATATCTCTATTGGTAAAGATGCAATAGGTATTATTGCCAGGGAATCCAAGCCCTATATTACCAACTCTGCACAGACAGATCCCTTAGTTAACCACACTGATTGGGTCAAACGGGATGGCATAATTGCCTTTGCAGGATACCCATTATTAGCGGAAGGAAGAGTTGCAGGTGTTTTGACCATATATTCAAAAAGCATTTTAACCAGATTCATGGTTGACTCCATTTCCACCGTATCGTATAGCATTGCCATCGCAATTAAAAATAAACAGGTTGAGAAAATGCGTGGTCAAGCCAAGGAAGAGGCCGATAGGGTAAAGGAAGCAGCTTTGATAGCCAAGGAAGAGGCCGATAGGGTAAAAGAAGCGGCTTTGACAGCCAAGGAAGAG
>JAKOEO010000019.1:0-23000 GCA_022321325.1 Candidatus Magnetominusculus sp. LBB02
TTAAAGAAATTGAGGAAAAACTAAAGACAACTGAAGACAAGATAGATAAACTTGAGATAAAACACCTGCTTTGCCATAAACTGGATATTAACAATGCCATTATGGACATACATCCCGGTGCCGGAGGCACGGAAAGCCAGGACTGGGCGCAGATGTTGATGAGAATGTATTTAAGATGGGCCGAGAGAAATGGCTTTAAAACAGAAGTTATTGATATTTTAAACGGCGATGAGGCAGGCATTAAAAGCGCAACCATAACATTTAACGGGCCGTATGCCTATGGCTACCTGAAGACAGAGGTAGGGGTGCACAGGCTTGTGCGTATATCTCCGTTTGACTCAAACAAAAGAAGGCATACATCTTTTGCCGCCGTGCTTGTCTATCCCGATGTGGAAAAAGATATTGAGATAGAGATAAAAGAAGAGGATTTGAGAATTGACACCTTCAGGGCATCAGGGGCCGGCGGACAGCATATAAACAAGGTATCCTCAGCCGTTCGCATTACTCACGCCCCAAGCGGCATAGTGGTTTCATGCCAGAACGAACGCTCTCAGCACCGCAATAAAGAAAGGGCGCTAAGCATTCTGAAATCAAGGCTTTATGAGCGTGAAATTGCCGCACAGGGCAAAAAAATGGAGGGCATCATAGGCGACAAGAAAAATATTCAATGGGGAAATCAAATTCGTTCCTACGTCCTGCAGCCATATAGAATTGTCAAAGACCATAGGACTGGTTATGAATGTGGAAATGTAAACGCTGTTTTAAACGGGGAGATTGATGGCTTTGTCAAAGAGTACTTATTTTGGAAAAAAACAGGGTAGTACTATCTCTACTCTTTTTATATATATAAATAGTAGTAACAGTAGGGGCTGTTTGAAACTAGAACAACCAGACAATAGCGCTACAGGCGTGGATTTGCCGTGTTAATATGTGTGTTAGTAAATAAGCATGCTTTCGATAGTTATAAACATCGAAGTGAAGGCTCGGTTTTATGAACAATATATCAAGGCGTTATAAGAGAAATATAAAGGAGTTATTAACAATTGTTAGTAACATGTTAGTAACAATTGTAAAAACAGTAAGTTCAGGTGGCATATGGATGTAGGGAATATGTGGAAGGATTGTCTTGATTTCATTGAGAGAAAGGTTGGTAAATCGGCCTATGATCTATGGTTTAAGCCGATAAAACTGATTGAATTAAAGGAAAACAACGCCACATTGTCTGTGCCGAACAGGTTTTTCAGGGAGTGGATTGAAGACAATTACCCGCGCCTCATAAGCGACGCCTTTGAGTGGGCGGCAAAAGACATTATAAACGTCCAGTTTAAGATAGACCAGGAACCGGTGGCGGATGTTATCAGGAAAGACTCTGTTGAGCAGACGCGCAAGGCCAAGCTGGCCGGCAAGGGGATATTTCTCAATCCCAAATACACATTTGATACGTTTGTCGTAGGCCCGTCTAATCAATTTGTCCACGCGGCAGCCCTCGCTGTAAGCGAATCGCTTGGAAAGACATATAACCCGCTCTTCATATATGGAGACGTTGGGCTTGGCAAGACGCATGTAATAACGGCAATAGGAAATAAGGTAGCCGATATGCTGCCAAATGCCAATGTCATATACGTATCATCAGAACAGTTCACAAATGAGGTGGTATCGGCCATAAGGCACGAAAAGATGAGCGATTTAAAGGAAAAATACAGGAATGTGGATATATTGCTGCTTGACGATGTGCAGTTTATCGCCAATAAGACACAGACGCAGGTGGAATTTTTTCATACATTTAACGCCCTCTATGAAAAACAGAAACAGATAGTAATATCGTCCGACAGGCCGCCAAAAGAGCTTTCGGATATTACAGACAGATTGAAATCGCGCTTTACAATGGGCCTGATAGCCGATATACAACACCCTACGGTTGAGTTGAAGATGGCGATATTGCAAAAGAAGGCCGAGCTTCATAAAATCATCTTACCGGAAGATATGATATATTTTCTGGCGACAAAAATAAAATCGAATATCAGAGAGCTGGAGGGGTGTTTGATAAAGCTCGCGGCGCACTCAAATCTGACGGGAAGGCCGATAAATATCTCCTTGGCCAAGGACGTCCTGAAGGATATTTTTACAGATGAGTTAAAGCCGGTTACCGCCGATTACATACAAAAGGTTGTCTGCGATTTTTTTGGGATAAAGCTGCCGGAGCTGAAATCTAAGAAAAGGACGAAGGAAATAGCCCTGCCCAGGCAGACAGCCATGTATATAACAAAAAAGCTGACGGAACTGTCTTTGGGCGACATTGGCAAGGCATTTGGCGGTAAAGACCACGCCACGGTTATCTATGCCTGCAAGCAGATAGAGTCAAAAATGGAAAATGACGAGGCATTTAGTAAAACGGCGGAATATCTTATTAATAAAATAAAACCGTAAGGACAATGGAGGACTATGCTAATCACTATATCAAAAGATGAACTTTATAAAAGACTTGGAGATATTCAAAATATTGCCGAGAAAAAGACTACTATCCCAATACTGAGCAACTTTGTCCTTGATGTGAGCAGGGAAAAAAGCACGGTCTACGCTACAGACCTTGAAATGGCAATCAGAGAGCCGATAGAGGTAACGCAGGTAGAGAGAGCGGGGGTGGTTTGCCTTCCGGCAAAGAAAATCTTTGAAATTGCAAGGGAGGCTTCCGGCGATATTGTCATAGAAGGGGATGACACAAGCTGGGTGAAGATGAGGTCAGGTAAAAGCTCCTACAGGATAGCGGCGTTAAACCCGGACGAATACCCGCACTGGCCGTCACTGGACGATAACACAGGACTCACAATCGAGCCTGAAAAACTCATGGACATGCTTGAGCGCACAATATACTGCGCAGGCGAAAACGACCCGCGCTATGCCCTTAACGGCATATTGTTTCATGTAATCGGCAGCGACAAAAGGATTGTCTTAGTCGGTACTGACGGCCACAGGCTGTCAGTGGTTTACTCCGGCATGGAGATGGACATAGGGGATAGGGAGATAAAGGCCATTGTGCCGCGAAAGGCCGTTATAGAATTAAGAAGGCTCATAGCGGCAGAGGATGAGGCCATCAGGTTTGAGATAGCAAAAAACCACATCAGATTTTTGCTTGGACAGAAGGAGTTTCTTACTAAACTGATTGAGGGCACATATCCGAACTATGAGCAGGTCATACCGGCTAACAACAATAAGTCTGTACTGATGGATAGAGAGGAGTTTATCAGGACACTGAGAAGGGTCTCGGTAATAGGCAAAGAGAAGAGCCGCGTTGTAAAGGTGGATGTGGAGGCGGGCCAGATGAGCGTCTTTGCAACAGACCCGGAACTTGGCGAAGCGCAGGACGGCTTAAAGATTCAGTACGGGGGGGATTCCATTACGCTGGGCTTTAATTCGCGCTACGTGCTTGAGGCCGTTTCCTCTATGAAGTCGCAAAATGTTATCATGCAGCTTCTGGATACGCTTACGCCGACTTTGCTGCTTGAAGAGGGCAATGATGACTATAAATGTGTTTTAATGCCGATGAGGATATAAGGAGGGGGGCGCAAAATGGCCAGACTGACTAATGAAGAGCTGATTGAGGAATTAAAAATCCGCTTTAAGGAAAACGAGGACGCTCTGTTTGATTTAAAGGCTATGACAAAAAAGCTGGTGCAAATCAACAAGAAACTTGAAGATTCTGAGGCGGTGAAAGGACATTTTCTGTCTAATATCAGAAATGAGATAAATAACCCGCTCACCTCGATATTAGGTCTTTCCGAGCAGATTTTATGTGCGCAGTCGCTTGACGAAGACTTTGTCAGAAGCATGATGTCTCTGATTTTTGAGGAGGCCTTTCACCTGGACTTTCAGATAAGAAACATATTTGCGGCGGCGGAGGTTGAATCCGGCGAAAACTCGCTTGGGGCTTCAATAGTTGACGTCCTGAATTTATTTAAAAACATAATCTCGTCTTTCAGGCAGTATGCACAGGGCAAGGACATAGAGATGGAGATGATTTATGACCTTCCGGCAGGAGAGGACGCCATATTCTTTAAGACAGACCCGGAAAAGCTAAGCCTGATTGTCTCGAATCTATTAGCCAACGCTATTGAGTTTACCGATAACGGCGGTAAAGTAGAGCTTAGGTTTTGGACTGACGAAGGAAGCCTTAGAGTTGACGTCAAAGACAACGGCGTCGGCGTGGACAATGCCGATTTGAATGTTATATTTGACCGGTTCAGGCAGATTGAGACAGGCTCGACAAAGACGCACAGGGGGCATGGTCTTGGCCTTAGCATAGTGAAGGCTATTGTGGAATTACTTGGCGGGACGATTTCAGTAACAAGCGAAAAAGGCGCAGGCAGCGTGTTTTCAGTTGCAGTTCCGGAGTATGCCGGGGATGACAGCGCCACTTTCTCAAGCGAAGGCAACGAGTTTATCTTCGATGACGGCGCGGAGTTGTTCTAAAATGAAAGAGCATTTTTTATATCCTGGTACGCTCTATGCCGACAAGGAGCCGTCGGCTGTTACCACAATACTAGGCTCATGCGTGGGAGTGTGTTTTTGGGATGAGATATTGAAAATTGGGGGGATAAACCACTATCTGCTGCCGCTATGGAACGGCGAGGGGCTTCCATCGCCAAAATATGGCAACATTGCCATAACGAAATTATTGGAAAAGATGTTGTCCTTAGGCAGCCAAAAGAGGAATTTGAAGGCAAAGGTATTCGGCGGGGCCGCGTTAATGGCGCAAAGTTCGGGGCTGTTAAACGTAGGCGAGAGAAATATTCTCATAGCCGAGGATGTGCTGGCAGAGGAGGGTATAAAAATCATCAGCTCCGATGTCGGCGGCAACGAGGGACGCAAGATGATATTTAGGTCGGACACAGGCGGCGTTATGCTGAAAAAGATAGTAAAAACTGTGCTAAAAGGAAAATAAATCGAGGTAAAAGAATGGGTGATGTTCAAAAAACGTCCGGTTCAGAGGACGGAGATGAATTGGCTGAAAAGCCAATCGGTAACGCAGACTATCAGGCAGACTCTATAAAAATCCTCAAGGGCCTTGAGGGGGTGAGGACGCGCCCGGCCATGTATATTGGCTCAACCGGCGTGGAGGGCCTTCATCATCTGGTTTATGAAGTAGTGGATAACAGCGTGGATGAGGCGCTTGCCGGCCAATGTACACACATCGAGGTAACATTGCACCACGACGGAAGCTGCTCAGTTGTTGACGACGGCAGGGGGATACCGACAAACGTCCATGCGGACGACCCTGAGGGCAGAAGCGCCGCCGAGATTGTCCTTACGGAGCTTCACGCTGGCGGCAAATTTGACTCCTCTGCCTATAAGATCTCAGGCGGTCTTCACGGCGTCGGAGTCTCAGTGGTAAACGCCCTGAGCCAATGGCTGGAGCTTGAGATAAGAAGGGATGGAAAGGTCTGGCAGCAGCGCTTTGAAAGGGGTTTTCCATGCGAAGGACTCAAGGTTGTCGGGCAGACGCAAAGAAAGGGGACAAAGATAATATTCAAGCCCGACCCTGATGTATTTGAAACTACGGAGCTAAGTTTTGACGTCTTGTCGCAGAGGCTTAGGGAACTTGCCTTTCTTAACAAGGGTCTTAAGATAACGCTGGAAGACGAAAGAACCGACAAAAAGAATGAATTTTTATATTCAGGCGGCATAATCTCATTTGTTGAGCATATAAATACGAATAAGAGCGTCATTCAGGACAAACCCCTGTATATATACGGGGAAAAGGACGGCGTAATTGTCGAAATTGCTATGCAGTATAACGACGGCTATGCGGAGATGATCTACTCGTTTGCCAACAATATCAATACAAAGGAAGGCGGCACGCACCTAAGCGGCTTTAAGGCAGCCCTGACCAGGAGCACCAATGCCTATATCTCCGCTGCGGGACTTTTAAAGACCGGCTCTCTCTCAGGCGAAGATGTAAGGGAAGGGCTTGCCGCAGTTATCAGCGTAAAGCTGCCCAATCCCCAGTTTGAAGGGCAGACGAAGATGAAGCTTGGCAACACCGACGTAAAGGGAATCGTAGAGTCCATATCGAACGAGAAACTTGGGCAATATTTCGAGGAAAACCCATCGGCGGCAAGAAAGATAATAGACAAGGCCGTCCAGGCGCTAAGGGCGCGCGACGCCGCAAGAAAGGCGCGCGAACTGACGCGCAGAAAAGGGGCGCTTGAAGACCTCGGCCTGCCCGGCAAACTTGCCGACTGCTCTGAAAAAGACCCCGCACTTAGTGAAATATTTATCGTAGAGGGAGACTCCGCAGGAGGCTCTGCAAAGCAGGGACGCAACCGCAGGTTTCAGGCAATATTGCCGCTAAGAGGCAAAATCCTCAATGTCGAGAAGGCCAGGTTTGACAAGATGCTCTCCTCAGAGGAAATCCGCATTCTCATAACCGTCCTCGGCACTGGCATAGGCTCAGATGAGTTTGACGTTGCAAAGCTGCGCTACCACAAGGTAATCCTTATGACTGACGCCGATGTGGACGGCGCTCACATACGCACTCTTTTGTTGACGTTTTTTTATCGGCAGATGCCTGAGATAATTGAGCGCGGCTATCTCTATATCGCCCAGCCGCCGCTCTATAAGGTAAAAAAGGGCAAGACCGAGAAATACATTCAAAACGACGCCGAGCTTCAGGACATGCTCTATGAGCTTGTGGCAGGAGAGCTGGAGGTCGCAGTCAAAGGCAGCAGGATAAAAGGGAAGGCATTTCTGCCATATTTAAAGCGGCTTGTGAACTTTGAAAAACTCATAGAGTGGCACAGCCGAAGGCGTAAAGACCCCAGTGTGTTGAAGTATCTGCTAAAGTCAAAAAACCTGGAGGCAATCATCAAAAACAATGCTGACCTTGCTAATTTACTGTCAAAGTTAAAGGAAGAGATAACAGAAAGCGAGGTCGGCGAGATAGAGTTTGACTCAGAACACCAGAGCCACTCGGCGGCGATAATCAGAAAGTCAAACATTCTTAAACTCAACGCCGAGTTTATACACTGCCCGGAGTTCAAGGAACTCAGAAACTATTACACGATTGTTGAGGAGCTGGGAGACCCGCCATATGTGCTATGGTATCAGGGGCAGCAGGAGAGCTTTAGCAGCACGGCAGAGCTTCTGGAGTTCATCATGAGGGCGGCCAAAAAGGGTCTTAACATCCAACGGTACAAGGGGCTTGGCGAGATGAACCCGCAGCAGCTCTGGGAGACCACAATGGACCAGGAGCGGCGAATTCTGCTTCAGGTCACTATCGAGGACGCCGTGCAGTCTGACGGCCTGTTTACAATCCTGATGGGAGACCAGGTAGAGCCAAGAAAGGATTTCATAACAAGACATGCCCTTGAGGCCAGAAATATAGATATTTAATATATAGGAGACAATTTAATATGTCCACCATACAAGTAAGCATCGAAGAGGAGATGAAAGTCAGCTACCTCGACTACGCCATGAGCGTAATCATAGGCAGGGCGCTGCCTGAAGTAAGAGACGGCCTCAAGCCAGTTCAAAGGAGGATTCTCTATGCGATGTTTCGCGAGGGACTTCTGTCAACGAGGAGATATTCAAAATGCGCCGGCGTTGTAGGCGAGGTGCTGAAAAAATACCATCCCCACGGCGACAGCGCCGTATATGACGCCCTTGTGAGGCTTGCTCAGGATTTCAATATGCGCTACCCGCTGATTGACGGGCAGGGAAACTTTGGTTCGATGGACGGCGACCCCGCGGCGGCATACAGATATACCGAGGCGCGTCTGGCAAAGATTGCCGAGGAGCTTCTGCGCGACATAGACAAGGAGACGGTTGACTTTATATCAAATTTTGACGAGACCACGGAAGAGCCGCTGGTCTTGCCCTCTACGATACCCAATCTGATAATTAACGGCGCCGCCGGCATAGCGGTAGGCATGGCAACCAACATCCCCCCGCATAATCTTGGCGAGGTTACAAAGGCGCTGATAAAATTAATTGACGACCCGGATACAGATGTGCCCGAGCTTATGAGATCAATAAAAGGGCCGGACTTCCCAACGGGCGGCATAATCTTTGGCCTGAAGGGGATAAGGGACGCCTATGAAACAGGAAGGGGGCAGATTCGCGTAAGGGCAAAGGCCTCTTTTGAGCAGCGCTCAAGGGGCGGGGAGAGCATAATTATTGACGAGATGCCGTATCAGGTGAATAAGGCCAGGTTAATGGAGAAAATTGCCGAGCTGGTGCGCGAGAAAAAGATTGAGGGCATCTCAGACCTCAGAGACGAAAGTGACCGCGACGGCATCAGGGTAGTAATCGAGCTAAAGAGAGACGAAATGCCCCAGGTGGTATTGAATAATCTCTATAAGCACACGCAGATGGAAGTTACCTTTGGGATAATCATGCTGGCCCTGTCGCATGGGCAGCCGCACGTAATGGGCCTTAAGCGCATACTTTCAGAGTTTTTACAGCACAGACGAGATGTTATCATAAGAAGGACGAAGTTTGACCTAAGGAAGGCCCAGGAGCGTGCACATATATTGGAAGGTCTGAAGATAGCCCTGGACAACCTTGACGCGATAATAAAATTAATCAGGGCGTCAGGGACGCCGGAGGAGGCAAGGCTTGGCCTGACGACATCGTTTCCTTTGACGCAAATTCAGGCTGCGGCTATTTTGGACATGCGCCTTCAGCGCCTCACCGGCCTTGAGAGAGAGAAAATCATAAGCGAATATAACGAGGTGATAAAAGAGATAGAGAGGCTTACCGCCATATTGGGCAGTGCCGCCCTCATAGACCAGATTATCAGGGAAGAGCTGGCTGAAATAAGCGAAAAATATGCCGATACAAGGCGCACTGAGATAGTCTCCGACATTCAGGAGATCTCCATAGAGGACCTGATTACCGAGGAGGAGATGGTCATTACCGTATCTCATAACGGCTACATAAAGAGAAATCCAATCTCCGAGTATCGCAGGCAGCGCCGCGGCGGCAAAGGCTCTTTGAGCATGGAGACACGGGAGGAGGACTATGTTAAGCAGCTGTTCATAGGCTCTACTCATGACTATATCCTGTTTTTTTCAAACCTGGGCAGGCTCTACGCTCAGAAGATTTATCAGATTCCAGAGGCAGGGCGCTCGGCAAAGGGCAAGGCCATCGTCAACCTGCTTCAGCTTCAGCAGGGCGAGAAAATCGCCACAGCCCTTCCCGTAAAGGGTTTTGACACGGGTTACCTGATGATGTTTACAAAAAAGGGAATAGTGAAAAAGACCGAACTGAAGGAGTTCAGTAACCCGCGCGGCAAGGGCGTAATAGCGATAAACATAGACGAAGACGATGAGCTGATAGCCGTAAGGGTTACTGACGGAGAGTCGGACATACTCATAGGCAGCAGCTTTGGCATAGCGATTCGCTTTAACGAAGACGACGTAAGGTCAACCGGCAGGTCAACAAGAGGGGTAATCGGCATAAGGCTCAAAGAAGGAGACGTGGCCGTGGCCGCCGAGGTCATCGAAGACAGGACTACTCTTTTGACTGTTACGGAGTTTGGTTTTGGCAAGCGGACAAAGACCAATGAATATAACGTTCAGAGCCGCGGAGGGCTTGGGGTTATCTCGATAAAGGTAACAGAAAAAGGCGGCAACGTCATAGGGCTTCTTCAGGTAAGAGACGAAGACGAAATAATGATAGTAACAAAGGCGGGCAAGATGATTCGCACATCGGTTGACGCCATAAACGTTATAGGCAGAAACACGCAGGGCGTAAAGGTGATGGATGTCGGCAAGGAAAACGCCATTGTCGGCATTGGCAAGGTCGCCGAAAAGGACAAGGACTGATACAGTGAGAGGTTAAATGCAATACAAAGGGGATTTGAATGAGGCAAAGTCGCTCAGATGTTTTAGGCAATAATGCACGCCAGTTCCCCGGAAGCTAATCAGGGGATTCGATTTTGAAAGCGCCCTGGCAGCCCTCAACGAGGCACGCAGCATATGTGGTTTGAAAAGCGTATCCAGTCCGCCGTGCCCTTTGGTGGCGCAGACCTCGCAATAATAACGCTGGCGCTTGCCGTTGTGCTGGTTTATCTTCCCGTGCGAAACTATGATTTTATCAGATATGACGACGAGAAATACGTTACAGAAAACCCGCAAGTCCTCAGGGGGCTTACGGCAGACGGCGTACTGTGGGCGTTTAAGACCACTGAGATAGGGTTTTGGCAGCCGCTGCCGTGGCTTTCGCACATGGTTGATGTTGAGGCGTTTGGCCTTAAAGCCGGCGCGCATCATATGGTTAATGTGCTGTTTCACGCGGTTAATGCCGTCTTGTTGTTTTTGGCGCTTAGCGCTTTAACTTTGCCTGTGTGGCGCAGTGCGTTTGTGGCGGCGCTGTTTGCCTTTCACCCCATGCATGTGGAATCTGTGGCGTGGATAGCGGAGCGAAAGGACGTATTGAGCGGTTTTTTTTGGGCGCTTGCTCTATGGACTTATGCCGGTTATGTCAGAAGTCCGCGGCCGGGGCGTTATATGGCCTTGATGTGTTGTTTTATCTTGGGCTTGATGTCAAAACCTATGGTGGTAACGCTGCCCGTAGTGCTTTTGCTTTTGGATTATTGGCCGCTTGGGCGGTTTTCAGACAGGGGGCTTAGGGCGCTGGTTTTAGAGAAATTGCCGATGTTTATAGTTGGCGCCGCCTCTGGGCTTGTTACATTTTTCACCGAGACGGCGGGAAGGGTTATTCAGACGGCGCCTCTTCCATCGAGGCTGATAAACGCCGTTGTTTCATATGCCCTGTATGTTGAAAAGATGTTTTATCCGGCGAGGCTCTCTATTATTTATCCAAAGGCTGCTGAAACAGCCCCGGTCTATATTGTCGGCAGTGTGTTGTTGATAGCTGCCGTGTCGGTATGGGCTGTTTTGGGAAGGCGGCGGTATCCCTATCTGTTTACAGGGTGGTTTTGGTTTCTGGCGGTGATGCTGCCCTCTATTGGGATAGTGAAGTTTGGGGCGCTGGAGTTTCAGGCGATGGCGGACAGATATACGTATGTGCCGTATGTGGGACTTTTTATGGCAATTGCAATGGCGCTGCCATCAGCCACGCCGTTAAGGAAAGGCATTTCGGCTGCCTCCTCAGTTTTGTTGCTGGCGGCCTGCATTGCGGCCTCTTCAGAGCAGCTTCGCTGCTGGAGAGATACCGTTACACTTTTCAGCCATGCCGTGGCGGTGACAGACCGAAACTACGTGGCATATAACAATCTTGGCACGGCGCTGGCCATAAAGGGTTTGGAAGACGATGCTTACACCGCGTTTGAGACTGCTGTGAGAATTTCGCCTTTCTACAAGACCGCCTACGTAAACATGGGAAACATACTCATGCAGAAAAAAAAGCCGGATGAGGCAATAAAATATTACGAAAAGGCCGTTTCAATTGATGCGCAGCTTCCAGGGGCATATCTTGGAATTGGCGTTGCCCTCTTGTCAATGGATAAAAGACGTGAAGCCGTCGGCTATTTTCAGAGGGCGCTTGCTATAGACCCAAACCTTCAGGCCGCGCGGCATTACCTTAACGAGGCTGTGAAGATTAACCCATGACCGGGCAGCATGTTCAGGGCAGATCATTGGACTTTACACATGGCCTGGCAGATATCTGGATAGCCGCCGCCATAGCCTTAGCCACGCTGTTTGTATTTTCAGAGGTACGAAACTTTGAGCTTTTGGGCTATGACGACTATGTCCACATCACAAGCAATACTCACGTAAACACCGGCCTTAACGCTGAAAATATCAGATGGGCGTTTACCCATTCGCACGACGGCAACTGGTATCCCATGACGCTGCTTTCATATATGGCGACGGTTCAACTGTTTGGTCTAAGCCCGTGCGCCCATCATCTGGCGGCACTCGGCCTTCACGTAATGAACTCCCTCCTGTTGTTTATGCTGTTTAAGAGGATTACGGGGGCACGATGGCGGGCGGGCTTTGTTGCTATGGTCTTTGCAGTGCACCCTATGCACGTTGAGTCGGTTGCATGGGTTTCAGAGAGAAAGGATGTGCTAAGCGTCTTTTTTGGATTTCTGACTATGCTCTCATATGTGTACTATGTACGGAGGGCGTCGGTGATGAGCTACGTGGCGGCGTTGATATTGTTCATGTTCAGCCTTATGTCTAAACCCATGCTGGTGACGCTGCCGTTTCTGCTTTTGCTCTTTGATTACTGGCCGCTTATGCGTTTTAGCTGCGGCGTCAAGAGATTGATAGCGGAGAAAGTTCCATTCATATTACTCAGTCTCACAGACGCTGTAATAACACTGAGTACACAAAAGGCATGGGGGGCGCTCAGCGCCATTGAAAATCTGCCCCTTACGCTCCGTCTGCAAAACATACCCGTATCCTATGTCAAATACATAATGAAGATGTTCTATCCAGGCAATATGGCCTTCTTATATCTATATCCAAAGGCAATACCGGGCTGGCAGGTTGGACTGTCCATTGCTGCGCTGATAGTGATTTCCGCATTTGCAATCGTAATGTCAAGGCGGCTTCCGTACGTGCTAACCGGCTGGTTTTGGTATCTGGCGGCATTAGTGCCGGTAATAGGGTTTGTGCAGGCGGGCTTGCAGTCAATGGCGGACAGGTATACGTATCTGCCGTATGTGGGGTTATTTGTCATTGCGGCAATGGCGCTTCCCAGGCCGGTCTCGGCGGTGAGGCGCGCAACAGCAGCCGCTTTGGCCGTGGCGCTGATTATCATATTGGGGGTAAAGGCAAAGGCTCAGGTTAACTACTGGCATAACTCCAAAACCCTGTACCTGCACGGGCTGGATGTGGACGATGGCAATTACGTAGCCCACTATAACTTAGGAATTATTTACTTATCCGAGGGTAATGTAAATGATGCCGTAACGGCCTTCAGGAAGGTTATCCTGTTGAAACCAACGCATGTAGAGGCTTATATAAATCTTGGGTCAGCCTTGTTATTTCAGCTTCAAAGGCCGGAGGAGGCCATTGCATATTTCTACAAGGCGATTGAACTAAACCCGGCAAGCGCAGATGGGTATAACGGCGTTGGGGCGGCCCTTGCAACAATGAAACGTCCGGCACAGGCAGTTGCGTACTTTGAAAAGGCGGCAGCACTAGACCCTGGCTTTGAGCTGGCGCGCACAAACCTGAAAAATGCCCGCCGTGATGCCGGCATGTGAGATTATCTAAGGCATTCGCTTGTCTTTGTCCTTGAGCTTTTTCCACTTATACCATACTATCTCGTTACTTCCGGAGGGGTAGATGAGGCGTTTTACCTTTCGGTACGGGGCACCCCAGAGGCGGTTATACCAACTGTTAAAACCCGTGCGCACGGCAAGCGAGGTCTCATCTGCGGTCATAAGATGGGGTTGAAAGCGTTTCTTATGTTTGTAGATATGGTAGATATCTTCTCTGATGAGACTGTTGAAGATTTTATCGCCGATGCGGCCCAGAAATCCGGGAAGCGGCCTGAAGTATATGCTGACCTGAAAGTCAATGAGATAGGGGCGCATGTCATCTCCAACAATGATATTTCCAAGTTTATTGAGGTCGAGATAGAAAATGCGTCTTTGGTGAAGCTGCTTTATTATGGCAAGCAGGCCGTCGAAAAAGTTTGCGGGCAGCTCCCCCTTGAATTGGTGAAGCGTTGTGCCCTCGGCAAAGTAGTGAAAATATCCCCGCATACCAAAGCGCGGCCCAAGCGGGGGAATCCCCTCGATGCCGCCCGTGCGTTTGTAGATGGCATACTCGCGGCGTGAGAAAAACACGGCCAGCGGGCGCAAGAGAAGTCCAAATATAAACCTGAAGTCGGAGAGTTTTAATACGTATCTTATGCCGCCGCCGTTTATATACAGCACGTTGACTGAGAAGAAGTCATCCTTCAGTATCTTTTCATACTGGTAGACATCCCCGTTTATTTCAACCTGTGAAGGGTATTTTCTGTCCATTTGTAAACCTGCCAATGCTCATCCGGCACCATATTATGGCATAGATTAATGATAGTAATCCAGTGCGTTTGTCAGGTATCGGCACGGTACCCACTACGAATTAGGCCATGCAAGATGTTATAATTGCATTTTGAGAAATTATCAAAAGAAAGGTGTTAGTATATTTATACCTGAACAGATTAAAAGGAGGATGTATGAGGAGGATAAAAAAGAAAAATCTAATGGTAACATACAGAAAAAAGCGGCAGAGCGCGGCAGCCGAGAAAACCACAAAAAAAATTGTGATTAATAAGATTGAGGAAAAGGCGGCTGTGGACAAGTCAGAACAACCGCCCGTAAAAAAGCCGTCAGCCGTGAAAACAAAAGCCGCCGCCATTGCCGCATCAGGCTTTAAGAAGGTATATGCTGAGGACACGTGCAGGGTAACGTTCACGCTGCCAAAAGAGGCAGCCCCCAACGCCTCAACGGTGGCAATAGCGGGCGATTTTAACTCATGGAATACCACCTCTGATATGATGAGACAATCACGAAACGGCAATTTCACCATTACGCTTACGCTGGCGGCTGACAGGGACTATCAGTTTAAATATATCATAGACGGTACCAGATGGGAAAACGACTGGAAGGCAGACAGGTACGAAGGGGAAAACTCAGTCGTGGCGGTTTAACGCTATGGCAGAGCCGACGAGGATTGGATTATTTGGCGGGACGTTCGATCCCATACACTATGGCCACCTGAGGGCGGCAGAGCAATTAAGGGAACTGTTTGAGCTTGAAAAAGTCGTGTTTATCCCGGCAAATAATCCGCCGCTCAAAAGAAACACCCAGGCGCTGCCTCGCCACAGGTTTGAAATGGCACGGCTTGCCGTAAGCGGCAACCCCGGCTTTGTCCTGTCAGATATCGAATGCACTTTTGAAGAGCCGTCATATACAGTCAATACGCTTGCGGAAATGAAGAGGCAATATGCAGGCAGCGCGGTGTATTTAATAATGGGGCTGGATGCGTTTTTGGAGATGCCCAAGTGGTTTAAGGCTGAGGAAATCCTGGCAAATGCGGCGCTGATTGTAATGTCAAGGCCGCCCTTAGAGATGGAGATGATAAAGGCCTCTGCCTACATAGACAAAGATAACTGCCAGATGGAGGGCAAGGTGGCGCGCATTGGGCTGAAAAATGGAAATGTCCTGAGCTGCGCAAGCATTTCGCCCGTCTATATTTCCTCCACAGATATAAGGCGGGCGGTCAGCGAAGGGCGCACTATAAAATATCTCTTGCCCGAAAGCGTCGAATCATATATAATCACTAATGAGCTATATAAAAAATTATAACACAAGAGGATGCGATTGCAGACAATACCGGAAAAGATTGAGATAATAATAGAGGCGCTAAAGGGCAAGATGGCAAGGGATATAATCACGCTTCAGATGATTGAGATTATGGCGGCGACTGACTATATGGTAATATGCACGGGCGAAAACCCGCCGCAGATACGTGCGCTTGCTGAGAATGTCGAAATAAAGTTGAAAGAGACCGGCAGACGACCCATGTCCATTCAGGGCGTCAGTAACGCCAAATGGGTGCTTTTAGACTATGGGGATGTGCTGGTAAATATCTTTGACGATGAGTACAGGAGATATTACGAGCTTGAGAAACTCTGGCTGGATGCGCCGCGGCGCGTTGAATTAAATGAAGGCGATGTCAATAAAATACCTGCTTACAGGGCTAAAGGAATCGGAAATGTTTAAATTCATGTCTTTTATAACCATAGTGTTTCTCTTCACGATATTTTATCTTGCCCTATATAACATGAATCCCGTGAAGGTTATGATAACAAGTGATTTTTACTATGAGCTGCCGCAGATAGCGCTGATAATGATCTCGATAACGGCGGGGTCGGCCTTTATGTTTTTTGTCTTTGTGGTAAGGGATACGAGAAACTACATAAAAACAAAGAAGATATTAAAAAAGCGCAAGAAGGACGATATAGTGGAGCAACATTATTCAAAGGCGATACACAGTCTTATAAGTAAAAGACTGGACGACGCAGTAGAATCGTTTGAACTTGCCTTAAAGGAAAATAACGACCATATCCCGTCGCTTATAAAATTAGGCGATATATACATCAATGATAACGCTACGGCGCTTCAGTACTATCAAAGGGTGGTTAAGCTGGAATGCCCCGGTCAGGAGGCTCAAAAGATAGAGGCAATGTGCAAGGTAGCCGGCATAAAAATGAGAGAGGGACAGTATGCGGAGGCAGAGGAGCTTTGCCAAAACATATTAAACCTTGAAGAGGACAACCTTGCGGCGCTGTATATAAGGCGTGAGATATACGAAAACCAGTCGGCATGGGAAGATGTCTTAGAGGCGCAAGAGCAGATAATTAAGACAGTGCCAAACGCCAAAGAACGGGAAAAGGAGACAGCGGAGCTTCTCGGATATAAATACGAGTACGGCAGGCAGTGCCTTGAAAACAATGTCCTTGTCTCGGCAAAGAAGGCGTTTAAAGAGATACTAAAAGAAAATAACGGCTTCATTCCGGCGCACTTAGGGATAGCCGAGGTTATGCTAAAAGAGGAATCGGCAGAAAGCGCGGTAGAATATCTTGAGAAGGCAAGGGAACAGACAAAATCGCCCATCATACTGGCCAGAATAGAAGATCTACTGATAACGACGGGCGAGCCTTCAAGGCTGCTGAAGATATACCGAGCCGCGCAGTCTGAGGACATGGCAAGCGATACGCTGCGGCTGTTTCAGGGCAAGCTCTACTACAGGCTGGAAATGCTGGATGAGGCGATGGACTCATTAACCGGGTTTGATTCAGGGGTGTTTTATCCGGAGCTTCATATGCTGCGAGGCGGGATATATCTCAAAAGAGGGCAGTGCGATCAGGCTGCGGCAGAGTTCCTGAAGATAATAGACCTGAATAAAGCCCTGTGGATTCCCTACATATGTACAAACTGCCGGGCGCAGTCAGACGAATGGAGCGGCAGGTGCCCGCAGTGCAAGAGTTGGAATACGTTTACGTTTGACCTTCAGGGAATTTGCAAGATATAAAAAGTTTCACGTGAAACATTTTAAAGTCGCAAGGAGACATCCGCCATGTTTAGCGATGAGCTGGACGACAAGATTAAGTCCATAAAAAATAAGTTGTCCTTTGTTGACAATTTGAGAAAATCCCTCAAAGACAGGGTTGAAAGCAATATCACCTCGCTCTTTGAAAGCAATATTGTCCTGCAGGAGCGCGTCTTTCAGCGCACCCTCGAGCTTGATACTATTAACAAAAAACTCCATGATGAGATAACTGAACGAAGGCAGGCCGAGGATGCCCTAAAGCAAAGCGAAAACAGATACAAGCGGCTCGTCGGGGCTATTACCGACTATATGCACACAGTAGAGGTGCAAAACGGCAGGGCGGTCTCAACAATCCATGCCCCCGGTTGTATTGGCGTTACCGGTTATTCATCCGAGGAATTTCAAAAAGACACGTTTCTTTGGTTCAGAATGATTCATGAGGATGACCGCGCCTTTGCCACCGCTACGGCCAAGCGCGTTTTGAGCGGCGAGGCCGTGTCCGCAATTGAACACCGCATATGGCACAAGGACGGCTCCATTCGCTGGATTAGAAATACCATCGTCCCCAGACACGACAAAGATGGCCGTCTTATTGCCTATGACGGCCTTATTTCCGATATTACAGAACGAAAGCTCGCCGATGACGCCCTTCGTCAAAGCGAAACCAGATACCGTCGGCTGCTTGATGCCACTACCGACTATATCTATACTGTGGAGGTCAAAGACAAAGTGCCGTTGTCAACTACGCATGGGCCTGGTTGTGAAGCCGTTACCGGTTATACGCCTGAGGAGTTTGCAGCGGATTCCTTCCTATGGCTTCGCATGGTTGCCGACGAGGACAGAAGCGCCGTTTTACGGCTTGGCAAGAAAGTCCTCTACGGCGGTATTTTCCAGGCGCTTGAGCATCGTATCATACATAAAGACGGCAACATTAAGTGGGTGAGAAACACACCTGTCCCAAGGTATGAAGGCGACGGGCATTTAGTTGCCTATGACGGGCTTATTACCGACATCACAGAACGAAAACTTGCAGAGGAAGAGGTCAGGAAAAACAAGGAGCAGTTGCAGGATTTCTTTGACAACGCCCACGACATGATTCAGATTGTCAATGCAGACGGGAAATTTTTATATGTAAACCGCTCATGGCAAGAGACGCTTGGCTATACTGAGGACGAGGTCTCTGCCCTGTCGCTGGCCGATGTTATTCATCCTGACGATAAAGACATCTCTCTCGGCCTGTTTGACAAGGTGCTCTCAGGCGGTTCAATCAGCGACATCGAGATGACGTTTATTACAAAAGACGGCAGTCCGATATTTGTCATAGGAAGCGTTATCTGCGGCTTCGAAGATGACAGGCCATCTTTTGCTAAAGGAATTTTCCTTGATTTTACAGAGAGAAGAAAGGCCAAAGAGGCACTCAAAGAAATTAACTATACGCTTGAGACAAAGGTAAGGGAAAGGACTGACGAGCTGAGTCACGCAAATACATATCTTGAGACCGTACTATCGTCCCTCACTGACGCCCTGTTGGTGGCAGGCCCTGACAATATAATAAAGACCATTAATAAAACTGCCGTTGAGCTGCTTGGATACTCAGAGGGCGAGCTTGTCGGCAAGAGCGTACTTGAAATTTTTGACGATAATATTATTGAATACATTCGACAGGCTCAGCGAATCGGTTTCGCAAAAGATGTTCTTATGAGTATGAGGACGAAACAGTCTGCCGCTATACCCGTCCTGGCCAATCTCTCGCGGCTCGGCAAGAAAGGCAGTGAGACCATATTAGCAGCTCACGACATGAGGGAGATGAAGAAGTTTGAAGAAGAGACTAAACGAATTCAGGTTAAGATGTTGACCTCTTCTAAGATGGCAACGCTTGGCGAGATCTCAACCGGCATAGCTCATGAGATAAATCAGCCGCTTACGTTTATCAGCAGCTTTATTCAGGGACTGCTCTTTGACATCAAAAGTGGACAATTAAATATAGACGAATCTGCAAACGACGCCAAAACCGCCTATAAACAAGTAGGGAGAATTGTAGATATTATCCAGCACCTGCGCACCTTTGGCCGCAGAGACGACATCGAGATGCGCCTGATTGACATTGAAACTGTAATGAATAACACCATGCTTTTAATGGGCGAGAGGATAAGGCTAAGCAATATTTCGCTTAATATGAAGATAGACAAAGAGATACCGCATTTTCATGGAAATGCCAATCAGCTTGAGCAGGTGTTTATTAATCTCCTGCAAAACGCCATTGACGCCTTTGTCCCCGGCAAAGAAGGCGCGGCGATTGATATTGCCGCCCGTTATTCAAGGAGAAAGAAATCCATTGTCTTAAAATTCCATGACAACGGTTCAGGGATTAATAAAGAGATTATAGACAAGATATTTGAGCCGTTTTTTACCACAAAGGAGGTAGGCAAGGGAACGGGGCTTGGCCTTTCCATTGTTTACGGTATAATAAGCGAACACAACGGCACAATACTCTGCGATTCTACTGTGGGCAAAGGTACGAGCTTTACGATAACGATACCAGTGGGGGGAAGGGCTGTTGGAAAATGACAAAATCCTGATTCTCGATGACGAGCAGATTGTCATAGACGCCATTACCAGGCACCTGAGCCGGAAAAAATATGAGATATACTCAGGCAAGGACGGCAAAGAGGGCCTTGCCTTATACGACAAGGTCAATCCAATCCTTATAATCCTCGACCTCAGAATGCCGGTGATGGACGGCGTGGAGTTTCTCAGAAGGATAAAGCTAAAGCCGGCTGACCCGTGCTCGGTGGTTGTGCTTACCGGCCACGGCAGCGACGAGGATATGGAGAGGTGTTTCGAGCTGGGTGTCAGCGCCTTCCTTCGCAAGCCGTTTAATATCTATGAACTTCTGGGCATCGTTACGCATTCAATTGCCCTGAAGAAGGTCGAGCTTGATCTCAAGGCGGAGCTTACTCAGAGGGCAAAGATGGAGGATGAGCTGCGGCGTTATCGCCATCACCTTGAGGAGCTTGTTGAAACGCGCACCGCCGAGCTGCAAAAAGAGGTTGTCGAGCGCACTAACGCCGAAATGCTTGCAATGCGTTCGCTGAAAGACAAAGAGGTGCTGCTTCGTGAAATTCACCACAGGGTAAAGAATAATCTGCAAATTGTCTCCAGTCTGCTTGACCTGCAGGTAAAAAATATCAAAGACCCGCAGACGAAGCTTATGTTTAAAGACAGCCAAAACCGTCTTAAAACTATGGCCATTTTGCATGAAAAACTCTACCAATCAGACAATATGGCAGAGATTGACTTCGCAAAGTATATCAATAATCTGCTTGGCCATTTGTACCGCTCATATTGCATGGATACGTCGCGCATATTGATAAGCACAGACATAGAAGAGGCCACTATCGGTCTGGATACCGCCGTACCCTGCGGGTTGATAATTAACGAACTTGTCTCAAATTCACTCAAGCATGCGTTTAATGACGGGCGCAGCGGCAGCCTTACAGTCAGCATGAAAAAATTAGATGATGGCCGGTTTAAGCTGACAGTCCGTGACACGGGCGTGGGGCTGCCCGATGGCATGGACTTTAAAAAGTCTAAGTCCCTGGGGCTTCGCCTTGTAAATGCACTGGTGGTTGAGCAGTTGGAAGGCACGTTGGAATTTAATTCTAACGACGGAGCCAGCTTTTCTGTCACCTTCACAGAATTAAAACACAGCTCAAGAGGTGCTAAAGATGGCAAATGAAACTATCACTGCGCCAGCCCGGATTCTCGTCGTAGAGGACGAGACCATTGTGGCGATGAACATAAAAGACATGCTGCTTGAACATGGCTTTGACGTTACAGGGGTAGTCTCCTCGGCAGAGGATGCGATAAAACAGGTGGAACAAAACGCCCCCGACCTCATCCTGATGGACATCGTCCTCAAAGGCGAACTTGACGGCGTTGCGGCGGCCTCAATTATCCACAGCCGCTATGATATCCCAATTATTTATCTAACTGCCTTTTCCGACGACGACACGCTAAGCAGGGCAAAACACACCAAACCCTATGGATATATCCTGAAACCCTTCGAGGGGCGGGAACTCTATATTAATATTGAGTTTGCCCTATACCGGTACAAAATGCAGAAAAGGCTGAGAGAGAGCGAACAGTGGCTGCTTGCCATTTTGAAGCTGATGTCCGCCGCCGTCATTACCACTGATATGGACGGCACGGTGATGTTTATAAATAACGGCGCTGCTGCGGTAACAGGATGGGATGCAGAGGACGCCATCGGCGAAGACCTTAGTTCAGTATTTGACATAGCCCCGTGCAATCCCTTGCGTAAGGCTATTGACGAGGGCATGGCAATAGGCACTGACTGCGTGCTGACCACAAGGACAGGCGTTAAGCGGCCTGTAGGGTTTAGCTCGATTGCGATTTCAGACGAAAAGAACAAGGCCATCGGCGTGGTTATTGTCATTCATAACGCCGAATAGAGTGACTGCACGGACTGTATAAAATATAAACTGATAAGGGTGACGATATGAAACTTACTATAACAGGCGGCAAATCATTTGACATGGGCGTAACGATTTACGAAACTCTCAAGGCCAATGGGGTATTTCTTGTCTCTCCATGCGGCGGCAAGGGCACATGCGGCAAGTGTCAGGTGAAAGTTACAGGCGGCAGCGCAGCCGCCCGGGCACATGGCAAGCTCGGCCAAAAGGAACGTGATGAGGGTCTTGTGCTTGCCTGTCTTACAGGCGCCTCCTCAGATTTGCTGATTGAAATCCCCGAACACTCCAAACTCATACTCGGCGGCAAGATAGCCGTAAGTATCTTCAAAGACACCGCCGCTTATTTGAAATCATACGATACCGGCTTTGAACCGCTTGCAAAACGCATTGCTATGACGCTTCCCCCGCCAAGCATTCATGACAACATCGGCGACCTTGAGCGCATCGGACGGTCACTCGGCGATATGGGAATAACTAATATGCGATTTTCCCACGATTTTGTGGCGTCCCTGATGGAAGTCATAAGAGAAGGCGGCTTCACCGCCGAGCTGTCATACTCAAAGACCAACGATACGACATTTGACGCCATTTCGGTCTATCCCCCCGGCAGATGCAAGGGCCTCTACGGAGTTGCAATTGACATCGGCACCACCACCGTCGTTGTCTATCTCGTTGACCTTATTAGCGGCAGCGTGGTTGACATAGGCTCGACTTATAACTCCCAGACTAAGTACGGCGATGACGTTATCACGCGCATAATCCACGCAACCGAGGGTGGCGGCCTCGCAGACCTGCGCGACACCGTTGCCGGTGATATCAATACAATAATAGATTTCTTCGCCGCCAAACAAGCTGTCCAAAAACATGAGATAGAGGCCGCTGTTATCTCTGGCAACACCACAATGTCTCACATCTTCTGGGGCCTTAATCCCGCCTCCATAAGAGAAGACCCATACATTCCAACCGTTAACTACTACCCCATATGGAACGGCACTGAGGCAAAGCTCTCGATTAATCCAAACGCCCCGGTCTGCACAACCCCCTCGGTAGCCAGCTACGTAGGCGGCGATATCGTGTCGGGCATACTTGCCTCAAAGATGCACAGAAGCTCCGGCATATCGCTCTTTATGGACATCGGCACCAACGCCGAGGTCGCCATAGGCAATGACGAGTGGATTATGACGGCGGCATGTTCAGCCGGACCGTGCTTTGAAGGCGGCGGCATAAAGTTTGGCATGAGGGCAACCCAGGGCGCAATCGAATCAATCTCCATTGACCCCGCCACCCTGACCCCTTCAGTCAGCGTAATCGGCGGCGGCAACCCCACTGGCATATGCGGCTCCGGCATGATTGACGCCATCGTAGAGTTATACAAACACGGCATTATAAATCAAAAGGGTGTGTTCAATCCCGCTAAAACGCCGCTGGTACGAGAGGGCGAGGACGGCCTTGAGTATTTAATCTACAAGGCTGAAACTCAGCA
>JAKOEO010000019.1:23010-35185 GCA_022321325.1 Candidatus Magnetominusculus sp. LBB02
TACGAGAGGGCGAGGACGGCCTTGAGTATTTAATCTACAAGGCTGAAACTCAGCAAAGAGACATCGTCCTTACCACAGTGGATTTGGAAAATCTTATCAGGGCAAAGGCCGCCATATTTGCCGGCGTGTCGCTGCTTTTGCGCGAGGCCGGGCTTACTCTGGATATCTTGGAAAAGGTCTATGTGGCCGGCGGCTTCGGCAACTCCCTGAACATCGAAAAGGCCGTCATGTTCGGCATGATTCCCGACTTACCGGCAGATAAATATGTCTTTCTTGGAAACACCTCCATCATAGGGGCATATCTTGCGCTGATGTCCGATACGCTGCGCAAGGAGCTTGACTCCATAGCGTCGAAGATGACCTACATAGAGCTTTCAGTGGTGGGCGACTATATGGACGAATATATGTCGGCCATGTTCATTCCGCACACTGACCTATCTAAGTTTCCATCTGTTGCCGCGGCCATGGGCATGTAATCAATGCCTGTTATAAAGCTGCTTGACAGCACGCTTATTGATAAGATTGCCGCAGGCGAGGTGATTGAACGCCCCGCCTCAGTTGTCAAGGAACTTATTGAAAACTCGATTGACGCCGCAAGCACCTCAATTAAGATAGACATCTTAGACGGCGGCAAGCACATGATACGCATAACGGACGACGGCGTTGGCATGTCCCCGGATGACGCCCTCGTCGCTGTCAAAAGACACGCAACAAGCAAGATTTCAAAAGAGAGCGATCTATCAAACCTCACCACGCTTGGCTTCAGAGGCGAGGCTCTCTCATCAATTTCATCTGTGTCGCGAATGACATGTACCACCGCCCCTTCAGGCTCATCGTCAGGCACATCGGTTGAGATTCACGGCGGTACCGTAAAAAGTGTGCGGGCGGCTGCCGCAATCGGGACAATCATTGAGGCCAGAGAGTTGTTTTACAACACACCGGCGAGAAAGAAATTCCTCAAAGGTACGCAGTCCGAACTGTCCTTTATTCTGGATACTATTACAAACGCCGCCTTGTCCTCAATTGGCGTGAAGTTCACCGTCACAGTTGATGAGCGCGAGGTGATGGCCCTGCCCTCTGCCGCAACTATCGAAGAGCGCATTCAGCAAATCTATGGAAGGGAATTTACAGACGGCCTGCTGCCGTTTAAAAGACAATCGCCTGAGCTGTCAATAGAGGGCTTTTCCTCGAAGGAAGGGTTTTACAGGCGCTCCAGAAGCCACCAGTATATGTTTATCAACCACAGACCGATAAAGGACATCACTATTCGCTCTGCGGTATATCAGGCATATAAGACGCTGCTTAGAGACGGGCAGCACCCGATTTTCTTCCTGTATATAGGGATTGACCCCGCCGAGGTTGACTTCAATGTCCATCCAACAAAGAAAGAGGTCAGATTTGTAGACCGCAACGCCGTATTTCGCGCAACTATTGCGGCCATCGGCAAGTCCTTAGTGAAGACGACAGAGCCGTCGGCTGTCTCAAATGAAGCCACGCCGAGCTTATCAATCCCTCCACGGCCTGTTAATGCGGATGCCTTATTTGCAGATAATCCTATGGCCGCCGCCTCTTCAAATCAAACGCCAAACGCCGCCCCAGCGCTTGCCTTTACCCACGCGCGCGCTTTTCTCTATCTCGGAGATGTATATGCCGCCTACTCCTATTCGGACGGCCTTGCCATTATTGACCACCATGCCGCACATGAGCGCGTCCTGTATGAGCGCCTTAAAGACTCGCACTCTCTCATGTCAGGCCGGCTGCTCTTTCCCTATAACGTAACGCTGCCCACAAGGGACTATGCGCTGCTTTGCGGTAATCTTGGTCTGCTTAACGGCATGGGCATTGAAATCGAGGACTTTGGAAAGGACATGTTTATTATTCGGGCGCTGCCTGAAGAGCTGTTAGGTGCAGACATGGCCGCAATTTTATCAGACATCGCCTCAAGCCTCGTTGATGTAACGGTTGAACAGCCGGTTGACGTTATCAAAGACCTCATGGCAAAGCGGCTTGCCTGCCATAGTTCGGTAAGGGGGAAGGCCGTCCTGTCAGACGCGCAGTTATCGCAGCTTATTGATGACCTCAATGCCGCCCGCGACCCTGGGCACTGCCCGCACGGCAGGCCCACGCAGATATACTTTTCCATAGACAGTCTCAGGAAGATGTTTAAGAGGACGTGAGGATGGGCTGTCTCACGTCCTCTTAGCATTTAATCAATTACCTCAAGGTTTTCAGTCCTGAACATTGGAAACACCTTTACCTTTTCATGGCAGCCAAAGCCAAATCTCTCGATGCTCAATCCTATGCTTGCCTGTACAGACATCAGCTCAATTCGCTCGATGTTTGAAGATCTCAGTGCCGTTGCCAGCGTACCCCAAAAAGATGACGGGGCCATGATTACGCCGGCAAAGTCTACCACCAGGGTGGTCTTGCGCTTTTCGTCATATAGTGTTTGGACAGCCTCCTGGAGCTTGGCATTGGCCTCATAAAAATCAGTTGGTGTCCTCTCCCCCTCAAATATTACAAATGTCTTATTCATTATCTTCATACTATCTCCTCCTTTTATAGGGTTGATAAGCGATTAACTGTTCTGGTCCATCCTGCCATATCTTCCATAGTTTGTCCTTCGCGGGATAGTAATAGTTATCTGATTGCCCGCCGTGTTAAAGACCGGGTCATAGCCCATGTCCTGCAATGTCAGAAGTCCGCGTCCATGTGCCGCAGTTACGGGCGGGAGTTTTGGGATTATCTTGTTAAACCCCTGTCCCTCATCTTTGACAGCGATAACCAGAGCCTCAGGGGTTAATTCCCACGAAATGGTTATCTCCTTTTCGGGCATCTCGTGATTGCCGTGCACTCTGGCGTTTTCAAGCATTTCGATAACCGCAATCTCGGCCTCCGGCTGCTGCTTGCCAGGCAGTTCAGCTATGACGGGAAGCAGATAGTTCCTCATAAAATTCCCTACCGATGCCGTGTCGCTATAGATACTCACTGTTGGCACATCATCACCTCCTTTGATAAATTATTTTACTAATACCAACTAACGTTCATAAAAGTAACCAGATATCTTCGACACTGTCATTGCCGCCAAAACCCCGAAACCAGCCGCCTTTCCCTGTCGTCATTCCACCCCTATCCCTGTCGTCATCCAACCTCGCCCTGTCGTCATTCCGGCTTGTCCGGAATCATCTTTGTCCGACTTATATACACAGCCAGATTCCGGACAAGCCGGAATGACATAATGAGGCCGGAATGCCGTAATTTTGAAATATCTGGTTGTAACTTAGTATAATGCCCCCTCACCCTTACTCCTGCCTTTCAATAATAATGACGGTTACGTCGTCGTCAAATTCACCCTCAAGGGCATCTTGCATTTCAGAGACAAGATTGTTTTTCATGTCCTCTAAGGGCAGATTACAAGCTCTCTCTAAACAGGCAGTCATTCGCTGAATCGGCTCCCCTTGTACGGTCATACTCTCAAACAAGCCGTCTGTATAGATGACCAGCCGGTCTGCCTTTTTAAACTCATGCTCCATTTCAGTAATGTGCAGCTCAGGAAAGACGCCAAGCGGAGGGCCTGGCAATTTAAGTTCGATAACCTTGCCGTCACGAATCAAAAAAGGCATGGGCTGCCCGGCATTTGAAAAGATGACCTTATTCCGGTCAAAGATAAGATACATCCCCGCTACAAAGCTATTTTCCGGCGATAGCAGGTCATAAATATCGCCGTTGATGTTGAGAAGGAACTCGCTTGGATGCAGTGTGGGCGCCGGGCAGTGGTCTATGATAGAAAGAATTCTCATTGACATAATCGCTGCCAACACGCCGTGCCCGCATGTGTCCGCCACAAACAGCCCGGCCTTGCCCTTGGGCATCATCTTAGCGTACCAGAAGTCGCCTGAAATGTCGGTTGCCGCTTTATTATAAAACACCGCGTGTAGCCCGGCGGCGTTGAGAATCTCTTCATGGTCGCCGCTGTTTGTCAGAAATTTCTTTTGCATCATGGCCGCGTTTCGCAAGTCTGACGCCCTTTCCTTCTCAAGCTTATGCTTTCTTGCCAAATTGCTAACACGCGCGAGCAGTTCAGGCAGCATATAAGGTTTTCTGATATAGTCAGCCGCCCCTCTGGAAAGCGTCTTCGCAACTTCACTGTAAGGGCCTTCGTTTTTGGCCGTCAACATGATTACCGGTATATCTATAGTTGCCGGATTATGTTTGAGTGCGTCCAGCACCTGGTAGCCGTTCATGCCGGGCATCATAATATCGAGCAAAACAAGGTCGGGGCCTTCCCGTTCCGCCATATCAAGCCCCTCTTTCCCACCCTCGGCTAAAAAGACTGTAATCCCGACCTGTCTAAGGTTAGCCTCACAGATATAGCGGTTATTCTCATCGTCATCAATAACAAGAACTTTAATAGTGCCCATCTTTCCCCCATTGTCTAAGCGTAAAGTGAAAGGTGCTTCCAGCGCCCACTTTGCTTTTTACCCAGATCTTCCCTCCCATCGTCTCAACAAGTAACTTAGCTAATGAAAGTCCCAAACCAGTCCCAACAATAGACCTAACACTATCAGAGCGCCAAAACATCTCAAAGATATGTTTCATTGTTTCCTCATTCATACCAATACCTGAATCCTCGACATTCACTATAACCACATCCTCTTGCGCTTTAGCACGTACACTAATAGTCCCCTTTTTGTCTGTAAATTTAATGGCATTACCTATCAGATTAATCAGGATTTGAATACACTGCTTTAGTCCGGCATGGATTAGTGGCAAATCCGCTGGAATCTGAATATTAAGGGTCAACTCCTTCGCGTCTATTTTGAGTGATAGATTTAATTTGGCAATGTCCATTACCTGTACTAAATCAACTGGATCATACTCAATCACAACATTGCCGACCTCGACTTTGGAATATTCAAGTATATCGTCAATAATCGCACCCATTAATAAACTTGATTGAATCATTCTATCAAGAAGATCAGGCAGCATCTCTTCTTTTTGAGCCAGCCAGCCTTGTAAGTGCGCGCTTAACAATGTCTGTGAGTAGCCGGAAATTGCACTCAACGGTGTGCGCAGCTCATGCGACGTCATGGAAAGTAATTTATCCTTTGCCTTAGCCGTCTCTTTTGCAATTTCAAGCTGGCGTATTACCCTTTCATCTTCAACTCGTTTTGTAATATCCAGCATCACCCCAACAATCGCTGGTTGTTCATTCATAATAGTTCGCGCGATGTGAATCTCCATATGGACAATCTTATTGTCCGCTTTAACGCCGCGAAGACAAAACTGCACTGATGACGCTCCGCCCTGTATCCGCTTGCGAATAATTTCTACGCACATATTGTGGTCATCGGCATAAACCAATTCAAACACCGGCCTGCCAATCAGCCCCGCCTGACTGTCATACCCAAATATCTCGGCAAATCGAGGATTAACATAGAGAAACCTCTCGTTTTGAATTATATAGATGCCGACGATGGACTGTTCCACCAAGCCCCTGAACATTGTCTCTGATTCCTGAACCTTACGCAAGATTGGGTTGGAAATCCGCAAGAAGACGAATGTTCCGGCTAAAATTGCTGCGACAGCCAAAAGAAGTACTATTTTTTCAACACGAATAAATGGAGCGCGAACCTCAGCCATGTCTATCTTTGTGACAATCCCATAGTGGCGGCCAAGTATATTCAGCGGAGCGTATGCGCTTAAAACTTTTTCGCCGCGATAATCCAATCCAATCATAGTGCCTAACTGCCCTTCAATAGCGCGTCTGAGCGGTTCGCCAACATAAGAGTGCAAAGGTATGGACGCAGCCTTGCTATGGAGTAAATGAAGCATGAACTTAATCTCATCGCCATCAAGCCGTCCCCAGATAAACTCCACAGGCGTACCAATATTATTATGAAGGGTTGACTCATTAACTTGACGCATTTCTTCGACAACTCTTTCTTCAATTTTTGACAGAGTTAAGGGATCCCGTCTTTCGGTTAGCGTAAATTCATTCTTTACGTTTACCTCAATCATTCGTATACGAACCTCAGCCGCCGCCTTTAGCCGCTGAAGCTGCAAATCAACCGCGGTTTGGTAAAGCAGCATGATAGATGTAACCACTACGACTAAGACCACTGCCGCAAAGCAAGCGATCAATAGAAGAATCCTTCTTGTCTCAGACTGTCTCATCCCGCACCTCCCTGCCTATGCAGACTTTCTATTAGTCTGTAGTAATTGACTCCCTTATTATCGTCATTCCGGCTTGTCCGGAATCTGTCCTTATGCCTCAGAATATGCACAATCATCGTGAAAGTCCCACTAAAGGAAGATTCCGGACAAGCCGGAATGACGGCGAGGGAAAAGAATGATGGAAAGGGACAAGCCGACAAGATTGCATAGATATCTTCTTCTTTATTTTTCAAATGCGTTGCCCCTGTTGCCCGGCTGCCGCCAATATCTTATCCACTATGGCGGATAACCTCTCAGCCGAGTCCATAATCTTTGGCAAAAGCGCCGCCTGCTGCCCGCCGCCCTCGCCCAACATCTGCGTGTATCCCATCAGATGATGCAGCGGCGTGAGCAGCTCATGGCTCATCTGTGCCAAAAGCCCAGACTTAAACGCCTCAGTCTCTAACTTCGTATAGGCGGCAACAAGGGCCTCGTGCGTTTCTCTGTCACTTTTGATATCGCGCAGGACTTTTCTTAGACGAAAATCAAGCGTCTCCATGTCTAATATTGGTTTTTGTATGAAATCATTCCCGCCTTTGAGCATGAAGACCCGCACCAGTTCAATTGAGCCATGCCCCGTGCACATCACAACCGGCAAGTCTGGCCGCAATGCTTTAATCCTAAGAAATGCGCTCAGGCCGTCTCCTCCCGGCATCTCCTGGTCAAGCAGGACAACGTGCGGGTTAGCTTCCTCAACTAATCGCAGCGCCTCATCCGCCCCTGATGCCGTCGTTACCCTGTAGCCAAGTTTGGGCAGTTGCAGCTCAAAGAGCCGTCTAATATCTGGGTCGTCATCCACTGTCAGAAGATTTACGTCCATAGCCATTGCCCCCTCAAAAATAATTTTATAATAAACGTTACTTTTAGGTAACATTAGCTGCTATGAATTAAGATAAATAATATTATATCAAGACACATATAATGCTGATTTTTCAGCACTATCCCTATTAGCATTCAGCGATGTGATAAGGGGTGCTAATTATGTGGAGAGTTATACATATAGTATGCAGTGATTCATTTTTTTTGTCAATCACCCATTTGGGTGATTGCACAAACTAATTTATATGTTTTACCATTTCAATGTTGTAAAGTAACCATCCATTGAGGTGATTTTGTCATGATGATAGATTACAACAAGCTAATAAATAGTGGCTATGTTGAGGAAAACCTAAGCGGCGCAGACATGTTGGCCTTATCGGAAATCACGCATATGCTTAGTCTTTGCGTATATAATAGATTTACGTGTTGCGAGGACAATATATTTAACTGCCTGATTAACCGGCTAAAAACTTTAATCCCTTTCGACGCTATATCATTTTCACTAATGCGGTATAAAATTGACCATGATGTAAAGTCTCCACAAGATATTGTCATTATAAATCCGGCGGCACATGGATTTCCTTTGGATTATATCAATGATTATAAGAAATATTATGAAAAAGACCCGTTAATCGTGAAGATGCTCGATAAAGAAGATTGTTATCATTGGCAGGACGGCGCCCAACTGCCTGATGAGCTTGCCGCACTCTGCCGCAGACTCGGACTAAACAGCGGCTATACCTCAGGCCAGAAAGACAACGAAAGGCGTATTCTGTACTGTTATACACTTGCCGGTGGCTCAATGGGCGATGACATAAGGAGCCATATAATATTATATATCGTCTCAGTTTTTATCAAACTCATCATGTGCAGGCTGTTTAGTTCTATGATAATAAAGCCGCCGGATTTTACAGCCAGAGAGCTTGAAATAATCAATTTGATATCGAAGGGTTCAACGAACGACCAAATATCAATGCACCTAAGTATAAGCGTGAACACCGTTAAGAGCCATATCGCTCATTTATTAGAAAAAATAGGGGCAAAGAACAAGACTCACGCTGTGGCGCTGTCTTACGAGCACGGGATATTAAGATAGCAGATTAGGCAGGCAGGCGGCGGCGGCTGTATATGGTGGGCGATACGGGATTCGAACCTGTGACCTCTGCCGTGTGAAGGCAGCGCTCCACCGCTGAGCTAATCGCCCACTACTATGAAACATAACAATTCCAACCACTGATTGTCAAGAATTGACAATTCCACATGAAAACATGTAATATCAACACATGCGCCCATGGCTCAATTGGATAGAGCGTCGGACTACGGATCCGAAGGTTGGGGGTTCAACTCCTCCTGGGCGCGTTGAAATACTCCGCGCCATAGCCTCTAACTACTAAGCATGAAATTGTTCTTCCTTGTCTTTATTTTCATATACGGCTCTATGCACTTTTATGCGATGTCTGCCGCCGAGACGGCACTAAACCTGAAACTCACTAATAGGCTCATCTCTGCCATTTTCATGCTTATTCTGATGTTCGCTCCATTTATCGTCCGACTGTCTGAAAAGACCGGCCATCAGACGCTTGCTCTGGCGGCGGCCTATGTTGGATATTCATGGATGGCGCTTCTGCTTTATGTAGTGTTCTTTTTGCTCTCATTTGATATATACAGATTAGTTCTCTATTTCACAGGCAAGGCAGGCTGCCCTATCCCTGATCTAATTAAACTAAGCGCTGGTCTGAGGTTTTATCTGGCTGTCATATGTTCAGCCTGCGTATGCGCCTATGGATATTTCGAGGCAAGGGCAATTCGTATCGATCACATCGTAATCAAGACAGACAAGGTGGCCACCCCCGTTAAAATTGCCCAAGTTTCAGACGTACACATTGGCCTTATCATTGGCCAAAAGAGGATAAAGGCCATCGTAGAGGCCATTGCCCGCGAAGCCCCCGACATGCTGGTCTCAACCGGCGACTTTGTGGACGGCCAGCTTGACGGCAGTTCGGAAGGTCTTGCCGGGAGTTTTGCCTCGCTTCACCCGCCACTAGGGAAATATGCGGTTACGGGAAATCATGAATTCTACGCCGGGCTTAATCAGTCGCTTGAGTTTACCGCACTCTGCGGATTTAAGATACTAAGGAACGAGGCGGTCAATATTGCAGAGAACATAGCGCTTGCTGGCGTTGACGACCCTGAGGTAAACAGGCTGCCGCAAGAGGCAATGCCAAGATTGCAGGAAAAAGAAATTCTAAAAGGAATCCCGGATGATAAGTTAACAATTCTTTTAAAACACCGCCCAGACATCAGTGAGGCCGGGCTGTTTGACCTGCAGCTTTCCGGGCACACGCACAAGGGACAGATATTTCCATTTAGCGTAATAACATGGCTTTACTACTCTAAACAGACGGGCATTAGGGATTTCACAACATGGGTCTATATCCCAAATAGGAGCGGTCTGGTAAAGATTGGACAGCGTGCGGCGCTCTACATAAACAGGGGCGTGGGCACATGGGGGCCGCCAATACGCGTATTAAGCCCGCCGGAAATTGCCATTTTCGAAATCATCCCCAAATGATAATTGAAACAGATAGTTTTAATTTTATGCAGATAAATTATAATATACACATAGAGTGAATTCCATAAGCGTTATAGGAGCCGGAAGCTGGGGGACAGTTTTAGCAAATCTCCTGGCCTTAAAAGGCTCTCAGGTTCGTCTCTGGGCATATGAGAAAGAGACCGTAGAGGCCATCGCAAAATACCGCGAAAATAAGCCGTTCATGCCCGGCCTGGCGCTATCGCCCAACATCACGCCTACAAACAGCCTGTCAGAGGCCGTCGGCGCCGCCGCCTATGTCATACTTGTTGTGCCTACGCAGTTTATCAGAAGGATATTAGAAAAGGCCGCGCCGTTGATAGGAAAAGATGCTGTGGTCATTACGGCTGCAAAGGGGGTTGAGCGCGGAACGCTTAAAACTGCCTCCGCTATCATAAGACAATTCACAGGCAATGAGATAGCCGCCCTCTCCGGGCCAAGTTTTGCCGACGAGGTGGCGGCCAAAAGACCCACCGCCGTCACTCTTGCCATTGCGGCGCACTCCACGCACGTTCACATAATTCAGGATATGTTTTATACCGAGTACTTCAGGGTCTATACCAATGAGGACATCGTCGGCGTTGAGCTTGGCGGGGCGCTTAAAAATGTCATAGCCATAGCCTCGGGCATATGCGACGGACTTGGACTTGGCCTCAACGCCCGCGCAGCCCTGATAACGCGCGGGCTTTCGGAGATAATCCGGCTTGGCGTGGCGCTTGGGGCAAAGGAAAATACATTTTCCGGCCTCAGCGGCCTCGGCGACCTTGTCCTTACCTGCACAGGCAATTTATCGAGAAACTACACGGTTGGTCTGCGTCTTGGCAGGGGTGAGACCCCGGCTGAAATACTTTCAGATATGAAGACTGTAGCCGAGGGGGTTGAGACCTCTGCGTCGGCCTATGAACTGGCCTGCCGCACCGGTGTGGAGATGCCTATTGTTGAACAGGTATATAAAGTAATCCACGAATCAAGAAATCCCGATGCCGCCGTCAGAGAGCTTATGTCAAGGGAACTGAAAGAGGAGTTCAGGCATGGATAAAGAGGCCATTAAGACCCTGCTTATCTCTTTGCAAAACGGCGCTGTCAGCGTGGATGAGGCCATGAACAAACTAAAAAATCTCCCATACGAAAACCTCGAATTTGCAAAAATAGACCATCACCGTCATCTTAGAGGCGGCATTGCGGAGGTCATATTCGGCGAAGGAAAGAAGACCGCCGACGCCATAGAGATAGCCCGAAGGATTTACAACATGTCCGGCAGGGTGCTGATAACCAGGGCGTCAAAGGACATATACGATGGCCTTCAAATCGAAGGCGCCGTGTACTATCCCAACTCAAAAATAATTGAGGCTGGACAGAGGCGGGATACGCTGGGGCGCATTGTAGTAGTAAGCGCGGGTACGGCTGATATCCCGGTTTCTGAGGAGGCGTCTGTAACGGCGGCTTTTTTGGGCAGCGCCGTTGAGGTTTTATATGATGTGGGAGTTGCCGGCCTACACCGGCTGCTGAACAATATGAGCGTCTTTGAGGGCGCCAATGTGGTAGTAGTCACAGCCGGCATGGAAGGGGCGCTGCCATCGGTAGTAGGGGCGCTGATAGATAAACCCGTCATCGCCGTGCCGACATCCGTAGGATATGGTACAAGTTTGGGCGGCCTAACGCCGCTATTTGCTATGCTGAATTCCTGTGTGCCCGGCATCGCGGTTATGAACATAGACAATGGATTTGGGGCTGGCTGTCTTGCCCATAAGATAAACACTCTGGCTGTGCTATGACTAACAAGGCAACCGAGTACAGGGCTACAAAGAAACGCCTGACAATTGAAACAACCGCCGCATTTTTGCTCAAAAGGCGGTTGATAAGCAAGGAGTCTTACTCGGACTTAGCAGCAAGGGGCGAACAGCAAATGCTCAGGCTCCAAAAGCTAAACGACGCTGCCCTTACCCAGCGTTCCTCACAAAGCGCCACAGTCATCACCCCCGCAGAGGCTATCGCCGCCCTCGAGCTTGAGATACCCGGCACAAACGGCAAAGTTCTCAACGAAGACGCCATCACCGAGGCAATTGCCGCCGAGACAGGCATTCCATACATGAAACTTGACCCCATTAAACTTGAACTTAACGTAGTCACAGGGCATGTCCCGCGCCCATTTGCGCTAAGGCACATGATTGTGCCGGTTGAACACACTGATGGTATAATCACGCTGGCCGTAATAGACCCCTACGACATGGAGGCTGTGGAAAGCCTCAAACATGCGAAGAATCTAAAGACCCGAATTGTGTTAAGCTCAAAGACCGATGTGCTGAAAATTGTAAGGGAGTTCTTTGGCTTTCATTCTTCAATTGCAGCCGCGCAGGCCGAGATGCAGCCCGGCGTTGATCTTGGCAATCTTGAGCAATTCGTAAAACTAAAAGGGCAAGGGGAAATTGACGCCACCGACTCCCATATTGTCAGGGCGGTAACGTATCTCTTTCAGTATGCCTTTGAGCAGCGGGCAAGCGATATACACATAGAGCCAAAGCGCGAAAAATCAATCGTCAGGCTGCGCAT
>JAKOEO010000019.1:35227-36497 GCA_022321325.1 Candidatus Magnetominusculus sp. LBB02
CCATGCCCCTATCGTCTCACGCATTAAGATGCTCTCCCGAATGGATATCACCGAAAAACGCCGCCCGCAAGACGGCAGAATTAAGACCACTCACAATGACAAGGAACTTGAACTGCGTGTCTCAACGCTGCCTACGGCCTTTGGCGAGAAGATCGTCATAAGGGTATTTGACCCCGACATGCTCATGCAAGACATCGAGAAGCTGGGCTTTTATCCCCGCGATTATCAGCTTTATGATTCGTTTATCAGAAGGCCAAACGGCATAATACTGGTCACAGGCCCAACGGGAAGCGGCAAGACCACAACCCTGTACTCCACGCTGCGCGTGTTATCAAGCCCTGAGATAAATATCGTAACGCTTGAGGAACCCATAGAGATGGTCGTCGAGGAGTTTAATCAGGTAAGCGTACAGCAGTCAGTGGGCGTAACATTTGCCACGATGCTTCGCACAATCTTGCGCCAGGACCCGGACATCATCATGGTCGGCGAGATAAGAGACAAAGAAACTGCCGAAAATGCCATTCAGTCCGCCCTCACCGGGCACCTCGTCCTCTCAACGCTCCATACAAACGACTCTCCGTCCTCTATTACGCGCCTGTTAGATTTGGGTATCCCGTCTTTTCTTATCTCTTCCACACTGATTGGGATAATCGCCCAAAGGCTCGTAAGAAAGATTTGCATCCACTGCAAGCGCCAGCGCACATTGACTGAGGACGAAACAGGATATCTCAAGCTCGATAAAAATGCCACGCACACTGTCAGCTACGGCGAGGGCTGCATTGAGTGCCGGGGAACTGGCTATCGCGGTCGAACGGCAGTCTTTGAGGTCATGGAGTTTACAGAACGCGTTCGCAGGGCGCTCACAGACAAAGCCGACCTCAACGACTTATACGCCGCAGCAGCAGCCGACGGCATGGTAACTCTGCGCCAGTCGGCAATCCATAAAATGCTCGAAGGCATGACCACATATGAAGAGGTCATCTTTATGACGTAACGGCGGGGTGCTGCACTTCAGAGCAGGGCGCTCAACAAATGCAACAAAGTTCTCTACGCTATTTAAAAAGAACCTTCCCCATACGATAAATAGAATTCATGAGGCTACAATGAGCAGCGCTACACGCCTGAATCTTCAGCGCGAATTTATCAAACTCAGGTAATGCTCATAGTATCTTCTGCCGATGGTATCTGCCGGAGCAATATCATACCCTTGCGGCTTTACCAGTCCAAGTTCTTTCATTTTCAGATAGTGTTCGTGCATTTTAACAAATTC
>JAKOEO010000019.1:36507-38317 GCA_022321325.1 Candidatus Magnetominusculus sp. LBB02
TTACCAGTCCAAGTTCTTTCATTTTCAGATAGTGTTCGTGCATTTTAACAAATTCAGGATCATCAAAGGGCTGACGCTTCTTTTCGTTAAGTATTTTCTCGACTTCATCAACTATAGACATATCAGAACCTCCTTGATAACAGTTATATATAATATTGAGTTGAGGACAGAGAAGTAAAGAGACGCCAGCTATTTTCCCCTAATCAGTAATTCCTGAAAAACTGGAATCTAATTCCATAAAATGGGTGTAAAATCCTATATTTCAGGACAGCCTCAAAATAAGTATCAAGCAAATACAGGCACTTACCGTTAATAAATGCTGGCATGAATATTGCTCTTTTGTGCTCAGCTATGTGTGGATTTAAGGTATCTTGTCCTAGAAAAGGTGTATTAGGTCAGACACCATCACTATACTGCAGCAAATTTATAAGCTTTTGCTTTCAGCGAAAGCATTAATATAAACTGGAGGATAATTATATGGCAACGAACGGCGATTCCCAGGTTGAGAAACAATCATTTTTCAATAAATATGGCAGCATCATTGTGTCTTGTATATTTACGCTTATTCCTACTATAGCTGTGTTTGATCATAATATTAATGAGCTAAAAGCGGCACATAAACTGCAGCTAACAGAAATAAGCATGACGATGAGTTATCAGCAGAAAAAGCTTGAGGAGGCTAACGCAGCTTTAATTGATTTGCAGAATAAATTTGCCCAATTGCACGAAGCTGCAAGTAAAAAAGAACCACAGACTGAAGGGAGTTCAAATAAACGACAATATGACCCGCCTGTCACATATAATATAGACGTCACAAATCAATAGAAGCGCTGACACGAAGTTGTAACTATATAATTAAGAAGACTGCTTCGTATCAGACGGCATTTTCACATGCTGCCATCAACCCCGTCTAACCATCAGGTCTTTTGCCATCGAGTCTTCCCTGCCCATTGCCGTTACCTTCAACATGATTTTATAGCTGCCCTCTGGGGCGTCTTTCGGTATGTCGAAGGTTATCTCGCCCCTTCTTGTGCCGAGGTCAACCGTCTTGTTCTCGCTGGCACTGCCGAGTTCTGTCCAGCTGCTCTTGCTATTGTCGTAGTAGTATAGGACGGTGGCCTCAGTTACCGAGACCTGTCTATACATATCAGGGTCCATCAGATAATAAACGGCGTTGAGTTTTACCTTGCCGCCGGGGGCTGCTGTTTCAGGGGTTATGTCCATGCTGGCAAACTTCACATAGCTGCCATAGGACGGCTGATAACCGGACGGCCTCACCGTCTCAGGAGCGCCGGCAACAGGATAGCTCCTGATGTCTGCAAATAGCCGTAAACACCGCCCCCACGCCATCGCAAACCCTAACGTACCGCCAATCACAGCCCCCGCCGCCACCCTGCCGCCGCTTGAGCGCCCAAAGAGAAGATTATCAAGGGCCAGCACGCCAAGTCCGCCTATTATCGCCCCGGTGGCAGTATGCTGGGCTATGCATGAGGCCTGCGCCTCCTGCCTTTGTTCATTTGTCATCTGTGTGCCGCGCGGCGGCACCACCGCACACGCCGTCAACACATAAGCAACTAACACCGACGCGGCTGTATATCTTAGACCCTTTAAATTCATACCCTGTCTCCTTTGCCAATTGGCTGTCATATCTCCATCTCATTGTATTCTAAACTTATTCGTAAATATTTTGCTATCTCAGAATATCATTTTTTGTTATAATTGAATGATGGTAAAGACACTGAGGCTTGCCCTCGCACAAATTAATCCGACTGTCGGCAGTATCAATAGAAACTGCGAAAAGATTATCGCC
>JAKOEO010000019.1:39089-50188 GCA_022321325.1 Candidatus Magnetominusculus sp. LBB02
CAGACAGGCCGGCTGTCAAACAAGCGGCAGCGCAGGATGTCTATGATGAGATATACAACGCCCTTGTGCTTGGCACAAGGGACTATGTGACAAAAAATGGCTTTAAATCAGTCGTGATTGGGCTAAGCGGCGGTATTGACTCTACAATTGTTGCCTGCATAGCGGTTGACGCATTGGGCCATGAAAACGTTTGGGGGGTTTTTATGCCCTCGCCCTATACATCGAAAGACTCGCGGGAAGATGCCTGCGAGCTGTCAGAAAATCTAAAAATCAAGATGACAGAAATCCCGATTACAGATATCTTCTCATCGTATCGGCATTGCCTTGCGCCGGTGTTTGAAGGCACGTCCCCCAATACGACAGAGGAAAACCTTCAGGCAAGGATAAGGGGAAATATTCTTATGGCCATATCAAATAAGTTTGGCCATCTGGTGCTCACAACCGGCAATAAGTCTGAGATGTCCGCAGGATATGCCACATTATACGGGGATATGGCAGGCGGCTTTGCGGTTATTAAGGATGTCCCTAAGATGATGGTCTACAGGCTTGCCGCACTTCGCGGCGCTGTCATCCCGGCGCGCGTGATGACTAAGGAGCCAACTGCGGAGCTTCGCCACAACCAGAAAGACAGCGACAGCCTGCCGCCATATGAAACGCTGGATTTGATTATTGAGTCGTATATCGAAAAAGATATGACCCTTGAGGAGATAACCGCCCTGGGGATAGACGAGCCAACTGTGCGAAAGACCCTTGGTCTGATAGACGGCAGCGAATACAAGAGAAGGCAATCCCCACCCGGCATCAAGATAACAGGAAGGGCCTTTGGCAAGGACAGACGTTTTCCAATTACAAATGGTTACAGAGGATGAGAGAAAGTCCGCCGATAAGTAGATTGGTTTTAGTATTATCAGCAGCTGCGTTATTAGCGATGGCGGGTTGCAACATGCAGCCGCCAGCCCAAAGCGCCAGCCCTGCGCCAACGATAAGGCCAAACGAATTCCAATACGCTAAGGACAATGAAACGGCCGTAAAACCAAAGAAACCGGTCAGCGTTAAACTAAAACGCAGCGCTAAGGGAGAGTATAGCTGGGATATAGGGGGAACGGATACAAAGGAGATAATCAGGACAAACAGGGAGTTACAAGAGGAATTCACAAAATAACTAACAGGAGGCCATATGGAAAGATTTTCAATAAGGGAAGTAATCGAAATGGCGGTAAGGACAGAGGTGCTGGGTAATTCATATTACAGCGAGTTGGCGACAAAATTTAAGGGAGGCAACAGGGAAGTCTATGAACTTTTTACAAAGCTGGCTGAGGCGGAGAGAAACCACATAGCAGCCTTTAGCGCCCTCAGGGACAAAGTTACCGAGGAAGAGCCGGAGCACTGGCAGGATATCTCAGAGTACATGAGGGCATTTGTTGAGAGCGCCTTCTTCCTTGGAAAGGACAAGGCAATGCTCCACATGCAAAACGTTGCAGACCCTGTAAACGCTGTCGGCCTTGCCATAGGCTTTGAAAAGGAGACCCTGCTCTATTTTTATTCCATAAGGGATGCCGTCAAAGAAAAACACATAGTGAACGAGATCATCGAAGAGGAAAAACACCACATCGTGTGGCTTAGCAAATATAAGGCTGACCACATCGGTCATCAGGGCTGATGAGCGGCTGCCTATACATAGTTTCCACGCCCATTGGCAACCTTGAGGATATAACGCTGAGGGCGCTTCGCATTCTAAAGTCGGCAGACTTCATAGCCGTCGAAGATACGAGGCACTCGGTGAAGCTGCTTAACTACTATGAGATCTCAAGGCCGATGATCAGTTACTGGAGGGAAAAGGAAAAGGTAAAGTCAAAGGTCATAATTGACAAACTAAATGCCGGTCACACCGTGGCTCTCATAACAGACGCCGGTACGCCGGGTATCTCCGACCCCGGCGAGGTGCTGATAAAAGACGCGATAAAAGAGGGGATAGAGATATTCCCTATCCCCGGTGCGGCCTCCTCGATAGCGGCGCTCTCGGTTTCCGGGCTTTCCACAAGAAGGTTTACGTTTGTAGGCTTTCTCTCTCCCAAGACCCTGCAAAGAAAGAAGGACTTAGAGTCTTTGAGGCTGGAAAGACATACGCTGGTGTTTTATGAATCGCCGCACAGGATACTGAACTTTCTCGATGACCTGCTGGAGGTCTTTGGCAACAGGCAGATTGCGCTTTGCCATGAGCTGACGAAGCTCCATGAAGATACGAAAAGAGGGACGGTCAGTGAGGTGATTGAACAGCTTCTTGACTCAAAAATAGCCGGTGAGTACGTGGTAGTCGTAGAGGGTTTTAAAGAGATTGGGCTAAGCATAGGCGATGCGCTAAGTGAGATAGGGCAGTTGATAGAGGACGGCATGAGACGCAAGGACGCCGTTGAGCAGATTGCCTCGGCAACCGGCATAAGCAAAAAAGTGCTGTATAAAGAAAGCATAGAAGCGGGCAATAAGGCGGTGGAAAATGTTTAGAATAGGGGTGCTTGCCTCAGGAAGAGGCTCGAATTTTCAGTCGCTCATAGATTCCATTGACAGTGGCGCTATAAAGGCCGAGGTGGCCTGTCTGATTACGGACAACCCGGATGCATATGCCACAGAGCGGGCGAAGCGGCATAATATCCCGCATGTATATATGAACCCCGCGTCGAAGGATATGTATTATAATGCTATTGCGGATGAGCTTACGCGCCGCGGCGTGGAGCTGGTTGCGCTTGCCGGGTTTATGCGCGTGGTTAAAAAACCCTTGATAGCGGCCTTCCCAATGCGCATCATGAATATACATCCTGCCCTTCTGCCGTCGTTTAAGGGGCTGCACGCCCAGCGCCAGGCGCTTGACTATGGGGTAAAGATTGCAGGCTGCACGGTACACTTCGTTGACGAGGGGGTTGACACAGGACCGATAATATTGCAGGAGGCCGTACCGGTGCTATCAGGCGACACAGAGGAGACCCTTTCAGCAAGAATCTTAGAGTGTGAACACCGCATCTACCCCCGCGCAATTAAACTATTCATAGAAGGAAAACTCAAAATCACAGGCAATAAGGTAATAGTAGAACAATAGGGATGTCATTTTATCGCGCACTGACGTAGTTACAATAAAGACAGCCTGACACCGCTAATCTCTTACGATATAGTTCTTAAATCCCAGTAAGACCGAGGCGGCCACGTCCTCATCTGATGAGCTATATACGGTGACAGGGCCATCTTCAAAGACAAGCTCAACTGAATAGACATTATGGGTGGCGCCAAAACCCGGTATCACCGTACCGTGCTGAAGCGCGATTTTCTCCACAAAGGCCACACCATCTGGATTGCCGCACTCTGTCTGCTTGTGTAAAACCGTAATGTCTCTTAACTTATTCAGAGTTGTCATGATTGTCTTTTTGCGAAATGCGCCCTTTACGGAAATGGCCGCAACGCCGCTGCCATTATCTAAAAAAACGGCCAAAGACGATCTTCTGAAAATAAACAGCCAGCTAAGAGGGTAAAGCACGGTAAATAATACCGCCACAATTGCATAGTGGACAACATTCAGGCGGCCTGAGAAGGCGGCAAAGACAAAATATGAAAACGCGGTCCCGGCAGCGACAAACGTTGAGGCCATCTCCCTGTTATATACGCCGCTATGGAGGACGCTGCCCTTTTCAGGTCTGAAATTCTCTGTTTTGAATATCAGAGAGCCGCTAATATGCTCAAACACATAGTCCTGCGGTTTATTTTCCATAGACAGAGTCCGCCTTTCTAAGCTTAATAATCTGAAACAGGGCAAGTGCGTCTTTCATTACGCCTTGCGGTATGATTTTTTCAAAACCAGTAAGATAGTCAAAGACAAACGCCGGGGCAAGCGCCTTGTATGATACCCCGCCTGAGAGCAGATACAACAGCACATCGAAATATCTGATCTCTGAGATAAGAAGACCAGGGAAACGCTGCTCAAAGAGCCTCCTGTCTCTATCAAATACAATCCACGGCAGGGCTGAGTTTGAGACGCTCATGCGCCCGCCCTGGGGAAGCTGCCAGTCCCGCCCGGCCTCGCAGTTTTCATGGTGCAAATACCTCCAGACAAAGCGCGCAAAGCGCGACATCGCAGGCTCCACCATCAGCACCGTGCCGCCCGGCTTTAAACACCGCTCTAATTCGGAGAAAAACTTCTCCACGCCGCTGATATGATGCAGTGTGTTAAGACAATAAACCGCCCTTAGACTCTCATCGCCAAAAGAAAGCGCCGCCGCGTCCTCTACCCTGTCAATGTTGGCGCAGATAGTCGTATCAGACGTAATTATATCGGGATAGATGTCTTTGAGCAGCCCCGCCCCTGAGCCTATCTCAAGAGAATCGCCGCCAAGGCGCCTTGTGGCGGCCTCAACCCTTCCCACTTCGCTGAAGTAGATGTCATACCATTTACGAAGAAACGGCTTCTTTTGAATTATCGCGCGGTGTAAAATCATCGCCTCCGGGCTGTCAAGGTCGGTAGTTTGCGCCTCGACAAGGGCAAGGGACTTCTTTATCAGGCCAATCATCCGGCAGTTACCACACCAGGCTTATAAATCTTCGCATAACCCCGTATTTGAATATACACCTCAGGGCGTGAACGCCGTCTCTCCAGCCGATCTTTTTACCCTCGTCATACGTCCTGCCATGATACGATATGCCGACTTCGTAAAGCACCACACGGCGCTGGCAGAGTTTTATCGTTATCTCAGGTTCAAACCCGAAGCGGTTTTCCTCTATCACGATGTCCTTGATAATGTCCCTCTTAAAGAGCTTATAGCATGTCTCCATGTCGGTCAGATTTACATTAGACACCATGTTGGTAAGCAGAGTGAGAAACTTGTTTCCCATCATATGCCAAAAAAACAGGGCGCGGCTTGGGCCTGCGTGTAAAAAGCGTGAGCCAAAGACAACATCCGCCCCTGACTTAAATACCGGCACAAGCATTGCCTTTATGTCCTCGGGGTCATACTCAAGGTCGGCGTCCTGCACTATGACAAGATCTCCGGTTGCATCCTTTATTGCCGTTCTTATGGCCGCCCCCTTGCCCTGGTTTTTAGCGTGGTAGAGTTTGACGAATCTATCCTCAAGACCTTCTATCAGTTCCCTTGTGCCATCGGTTGAGCAGTCGTCCACAATAATGATTTCCTTATCGAGGCCGAGGTCTGTCTCTTCGATTTTCTTTAGGATACCTAAGAGCGTATCCCTTTCATTGTATACCGGGACGATAAAGGTTATCGTCTTCATCGCGGACAAACTGTTGTCATCCATATAATCCTCAATTTAATCAACGCTGGCTATTATAACCTAAGCTCCTCAATAAATCTACCGTGCAAAGCACGGTAATTTTGTTCTAACGAATAAAACAAGTTATCATGGGAATTTGCAGTGATTTCCAGACTATTCTTTTCTTTGTCTGTCATTCCGGCTTGTCCGGAATCTGTCTTATATCGCAGAATAGGAAAAATCATCTTAGAACAATCACTTAAGGGAAGATTCCGGACAAGCCGGAATGACAGAAAGGAACAAAAATGGCAACAAACTAAGCAGCTAACGCTTACTTATGATGGAGAACAAATTTACCGTGCCGTGCAAAGACCCGGCCTGTTATTTATACAGACATTTTTATTGAGAATTTGTGTACAATAAAATATAGATTGTTTAATCATGGGAAATGCGGGGCGATTGTGCAGCCGTCTTTGCCTAATGAAACTGTGTGGGAGGTTATAGTATGCCAGGAGGAGCGTTTGATGGATTTGAGCCTAAGATGCCGGGCTTTGCTACAAAGAAATTCTATGCGGTAGTTACAGTTGTAATTGCGGTCGTGATGGTGCTGCTGATTATTAATCCATTTGTAACTATAGGGGCAGGAGAGAGGGGCGTTGTGCTTAATTTTGGGGCGGTTCAGCCTATAGTGCTCAGCGAGGGTCTGCACATACTAATCCCCGTGGTTCAAAAAGTAATCAAGATGGACGTCCAGGTGCACAAGGCCCAGACAAACGCCGAGGCCTCGTCAAAGGATTTGCAGGAGGTTACGTCCATAATCGCAATCAACTACCACATCCTTCCCGATAAGGCGAATGTCATCTACCAGTCCATCGGCCTTAGCTATAAGGAGAGGATAATAGACCCTGCTGTTCAGGAGATAGTAAAGGCGGCAACGGCCAGATATACTGCCGAGGAGTTGATAACAAAGAGGCCGATAGTCAGCGATGAGATGAGGAGCGGCCTCTCCGAACGTCTGATTAAACATCAAATCGTGGTGGATGAGTTTTCTATAATGAATTTCTCATTTTCCAAGCCCTTCATGGAGGCCATTGAGTCAAAACAGACCGCCGAGCAGCTTGCACTAAAGGCATCCAGAGACCTTGACAGAATCAAAATAGAGGCCGAACAAAAGATAACGCAGGCAAAGGCGGAGGCGGAGGCCCTAAGGCTTCAGAAAGAAAACATATCTCCAGACCTGATAAAGCTCCGCAGAATTGAGGCAACTATCAAGGCCATAGACAAGTGGAACGGGATAATGCCAAAGGTTACGTCTCAAAATGTGCCGTTTATTGACACAAAAGACCTGGACAATTGAAAACTACCGATTGGCAGCGGCTTCTATAAGATGTCTTTCAAAATCTGAGGCGATATTGTCCCAGAGGAAGCCGCCTGCGTAGTCTCGTCCATTTTCGCCAAGGTTTGCGCGCGCGTGTTTGTCTTTTATGAGTTTTAATAAGACCTTCGCCAGCTCTGCGCTGTCGCCGCTTTTAAACGGCAGCCCTATGTTGTTTCGCCCGACAAAGGAAAGCTCTGCGATGTCGCTTGTCACAACCGGCACTGCCGCGGCTGCCGCTTCTAAAATACTCACAGGGGCTGATTCGTGGCGCGACGGCAGGACAAATATCATAGCGTTGGCAAGCAGGGCAAGCTTCTTAGCGCCAGTGACAAATCCGGCATATTCAATTTTCTCTGCTACCGTTTTTGGCACGCTGTCCCTAAGCGTCTCTGCCTTGTCAAATTCATAGCCCGCCAGGACAAGCCTTATTTCGGGAAACTCCTTGTTTATCTCCTTAAACGCCTCAACCAGCAGGTCAAGCCCCTTTGTGTATATATCTATTCTGCTAAAAAAAAGAATGTAACCGCTCGCGGCGTCGTTAGAAGAGGCGTTGCGGGTGCATTGAAGAAGGGCCTCGTTGATACCGTTAGGGACAAGCGTATAGGTACGGCGGCCATGACGCGGCATTACCTTCTTTGCGGTAACATCGGAGACAAACATCAGTCTGTCAAACAAGGCGGGATAAAAACTCTCCACCGCATACATGGGGATAGAGTAGAGCGGGTTGAATTTCCTTATCGAGTGGCGCTCCATTATGCCCTGAACCTGAAGAATGACAGGGGTCTTTGTCAGAAATTTTGAGAAAAACGGCGTTGAGGGCAGGAAGTTTTCAACTATCACATCATAATCGCTGCCATGCCTTTTTACAAACAGCGAGGCGCTTATCGTATAGGAAAGCACGCTTTTAGTCAGGCTCTTACTTCCTGAACCGGCAAATTTATGATTTAAGCCTTCGATAATGCCGTCCTTTGCGCCAGGGTAGCTCATACACAAAAGCGTAATGTCGTGCCTTTGCCTAAGCCTGCCGTAGATTTCATATGCCCGCACCCCTGCCCCGCCAAATCCAAACGGACTGCCAAGACTTTCATATATTAACTGAAGTATTCTCATTGTTTCTGTTTAGTGGGGTACGTATTTCATTACAAGCAGGAGGAACCTCTCCTCGTAGAGCGAACTGTTTGCAAATTCCTTGATAAACTGGCAATTATTGTATTTGGCAAGTGACTCCTTTGACGGAGGATAGGTCAGGACAAGCAGCACGTCCTGTTTCTCGTCCTGCGAGTAACGCTCTGCATATTCAAGTACATTTGACGGGTTTACACTCTGGCGTCTGATATCCCATGTGACAAAGGTGGCAACCCTGTCTGTAACAGGATAGTATATGGGGCGGTTTAAATAGGCAGCAACGCCGCTGGCCGCATAGTCCTTGTCGCCAAGTATCGGCATTTTATCCAGACCATTTTCTTTGATAAACGCGGCGGTTTCCTTGTTCGCCGAAAATGGATAGAGATAATTCAGCGTATTGGCGGTAACGCCGGCAACTACGTTTAGTACAAGAATAGTCGTGAAGACGGCACTTTTATTTCTTTCAGAAAAACTGCTGATCTTTTTTAAGATGCCTGCTTTAAACGGTTTGCCCTCGTATTGATATGACAGCCATACTGCCGTGGCAAATACAATATAATAATGCCCCCAGTGCCTGATCGAACCGCCATAAATGGCATAGCAAAACAGCGTTATCCCAAATGTGGCGACACTGTAGTAAAACAACGCTATGCGGCTCTTTAGAAAGAGCATAAACGAAATTGCCGCTAAAACTATGGACAATACAAGCGACAGCTTTACCTCGACAATCGGGTCAGAAACCAGATATGAAATAAAGTTATGCCCCCAGAAGTGCATGTTAAACCGTGGTATCGGCACATAGGCGCGCCATATGAAGGCGGCGGCCTCCAGAAATTTCACCAGCATTAAGACCTTGTCATTATAAAAAAATGTTGGATGATACCAGACAGAATCCCCCGGCGGGTGCATCTGCATTGCCGAGATTAGCAAGCCGAAGATAAAGATTAATATTCCGGCGGCAAACTGCCATTTCGTCTTAGACGGCAGCGGGGATGACTTATCCCTAAAGAAAATGAACTCAAATAACACAAGCATGAATAGCGCAATGGCCAGAATTGCTGCATAGGGATTACTTTGGCACATTATAAATAAAACCGCTGAAAGGGCGATATAATTCCTGTACGCATTTGGCCTGAACATGGCCAAAAATATCAGAAGAGAAAGCAGCCCCATAGAATAGTTGCGGCTAATCACACAGTATTCATAAAAGGGATAGTACCCAAAGACAAAGAGGACTTTCTGGAGTTTGGTAAATGGCGCAAATCTAAGGGCCACATACGCCACAGCCGCGGCAATGGCAAGGTGAAAGAACTGCATGACCGCGGGGTTTGGAGTTATCGCTGACAGTGCATAGAGAGACAGAAACCACAGGGCTGGATGTCCCTGATACTTGATATTGCTAAACAGGCCGCTAAGCGTTGAGGCATCGCGAGCCATCATCCATGCCTCAAGTTCGTCGCGCCACATCACATGGTGCATGATGTTAAATATGCCCAAAACCAAAAAACAAAGAAGGCAGCCTAAGACAAATTCCTTGCTGCCGCCATTTGCAGTGCCGCTGATTGTGGGCGTCTGACCGCCATACGCCTGAGCCTTTTGTTTTACCGGCCCTTTGCGTTTCACGGCTGCTTCCCTTCCATTATTTTTTGGTAGCAGCTGCTGGCTCTGATATTGTCAAGGTCTTTGTCCTTTTTAATCCAGTCTGCCCCGCCTGCCAATGCAATATTGTTTTCAATGGTTTTAGCAAGATATTCACACGCCTTTGCCGCATTATGAGCCTGTGAATACGCACATGCAAGGTTGTAGTAATCTGTGGCGTCAAAGGGTTCTATCTTACTGGCTTTTGAGTAGTCGTCTATTGCCTTTTCTGGATTGCCGAGGGCGATGTAGGACTGTGCCCTGGCCTTGTAGGCAAGTTTATGCCGGGGATTGAGGACAATTGCCTTTTCATAGTCAATAACGGCCTCGTTATGTTTGGCGATGGCGGCGTAGGCAACGCCGCGGTTGTAAAATGCCTCCGTAAGTTGAGGATTCAGGCTTATTGCCTTGTCAAAGCCGTCTATGGCCTGTTGGTGGCCGCCTTGTCTGCCATAGGCAATTGCGCGCAGCATATATGCGTCGGCATTATTAGGGTCTGCCTCGACAGCCTTTGTGAAAAAATCAATGCCCTCCCTGAAGCGTTCGGCCTTGAGGGCCTCATAACCTTCTACGATGAGCTGCCCCGCTTTACTTGAGTCTGACATGCCGAAATAGCCGTAGATACCGGCAACTGTCATAATCACAACGACAAAAATCGCTGCAAAAGGAGGTCTTCTTCGTTTATTTTCAGAGGTCTCTGTTGTGTTGGTCATCGTATCACCCCTCCGAGTTGTCCGCTTCCAACGTACAAGCGGTAAGGGCCGCAATCCCCTCGCCCCTGCCTATGAAGCCCATCAGTTCGTTTGTCTTTGCCTTTATGTTTATTCTATCCACTTTAATGCCTGCCCTTGCTATCGCCTCTTTCATGGATTCAACATACGGCCTAAGGCGCGGTCTCTCAGCTATTACAACACAATCAAGCCATGCGACCTCAAGGCCGCCCTCGCGTATGCGGTTAACGACTATACGAAGCAGCACGATGCTGTCTGCGTCTTTCCATTTAGCCTCAGTATCTGGAAACATCATGCCTATGTCGCCAAGCCCGGCAGCCCCCAGCATGGCGTCAATAATGCTGTGGACGAGGACATCGGCGTCTGAATGCCCGGTGAGGCCCTTCCCATCGAAAGGGATCTCCACGCCGCCTATTATCAGCCGCCTGCCATCTGCAAGGCGGTGAGAGTCATAGCCGATGCCTGTCCTCATCGCCGTCGTTTCACAGGCGCTGCAAGGAGAAAATCCGCATAGACGATATCTTCCTGCGTCGTTATCTTGATATTTTTATAATCCCCCGATATGACCTTTATCCTGCCGCCATAGTGCTCAACTGCCGATGTGTCGTCAGTGAAGTTGAGCTTATCTGCGGCCGCCCGTTCATAGGCGTCAAAGATTGTTTTATAGAGAAATACCTGCGGCGTGGCAACTGCGGCAAGCGCTGTCCTGTCCAGCGTCTTTACGGCAAAGCCGTCTCTGACCTCTTTTATTGTGTCTTTGAGCGCAACGGCAGAGACAACGCCGTCGCAGCCTTCTAAGGCTTCGATGCTTGAGATAATCAGCTCCTGAGATAAAAACGGTCTTGCTGCGTCATGGATAAGAACTATGGAGTCCTTATCGCCTATAAGTTTAAGGGCATTGTGAACGGATTGCTGGCGCGTTGCCCCGCCGCGGGCGATATTCTTTGCCTTGGTGAAACCATTTTTTTCGATAAGCGCCC
>JAKOEO010000001.1:0-3266 GCA_022321325.1 Candidatus Magnetominusculus sp. LBB02
CACTGCTGCCTCCCGTAGGAGTCTGGACCGTGTCTCAGTTCCAGTGTGGCCGTTCATCCTCTCAGACCGGCTACCCGTCTTAGGCTTGGTAAGCCTTTACCTTACCAACTACCTGATAGGACGCAGGCCCATCCTTGTGCAGATTTCTCCTTTTCCCACTGCTATTACCTAGTCGTGGTCTTATCCGGTATTATCCACCGTTTCCAGTGGTTATCCCAGTCACAAGGGCAGGTCACCTACGCGTTACTCACCCGTCCGCCACTTAGTTATGTCAGGTTACCCCTCCATAACTCCGTGTGACTTGCATGTGTTAAGCACGCCGCCAGCGTTCGCTCTGAGCCAGGATCAAACTCTCAGTTTTAACTTGTAAGTCAAAATCGAGTTTAATTTGGCTCTCAATCTATTTGGCTTTTGACTTTCTGTCTTAGTTGAAATTACTATTGACAGGAGCACTACGCATTAATTAGGCTTTTCAAAGAACACTTACGACCTGTTGTTAGCATACACCAATCATTTTCGTTTGTCAAGCAAAATATTTTATTTTTTTAAAATAATTATTTTTTCTTCTCAACCGCTATCTTTCCGCTTCCATTTACTACCTTCCCTATTACCTTATGATACGCCCCGGAAGCCCGAAATACCTCAATATTCGCCTCTTTTACAGCCATCAAAAGTCCGCCGGAGGTCTGTGGGTCTGCCAATATCAGTCGCTCCTGCATATTTACCGCCCCAGAAAACACCGCCTTGTCAGACATATATTTCAAGTTCTTATAGGCCCCGCCAGGGCACATCCCATCCTCGGCAAGCTCCATCACGTTATCTAACAACGGCACGGCATCTGCATATATTACAAAATCTATCTGCGAGTCTCTGACCATATTATACGCATGCCCCAGAAGCCCAAAGCCGGTAACATCCGTACATGCCGACGCCCCGGCCTTTAGCGCAAGTTCCGACGCCCCGGCATTAAGCGTCCTCATCCACTTCACTGCTTCCTCTATTTTTTCGTCGCCGAATGTGCCGCCCTTAAGCGCCGTGGTCAGAATCCCCACGCCGATTGGCTTTGTCAGAATTAGCACATCGCCTTCCTTTGCGCCGCCAGCCCTGAGTATCTTATCTTTATCTACCGTGCCAGTGACAGAAAGGCCGAATTTCAGCTCTGCGTCATCGAGGCTATGACCGCCCATTAACACAACACCGGCCCGTTTCATTGTTCTAAGCGCTCCCTGCAGTATTTCCTTCAGCACCTCAGTTTTATACGTGCAGCTTGGAAAGGCCGCTATAGCAAGGGCGGCAATCGGTCTGCCCCCCATGGCATATACGTCGCTTAATGAGTTGGCGGCGCTAATCTCTCCAAACGTAAACGGGTCGTTAACCAGAGGCGTAATAAAGTCCACCGTCTCAACGATTGCCGTATCTCCGATTAAATATACGCCTGCGTCATCGCCAGGGCCAACCAACACCCGCGCACTGGTGGTATCCAGCGCCTCGCCGCGAATTGACTCTATTACGTCCATCAGGTCACCCGGACCCATTTTGGACACTCAACCGGCTGCCTGGACTTTCTCCGTTAACCTATATTCCATAACCACATATACTACACTTTCGCGGCGATAAATGGAAAGCCCTGTTTTTTCCAAACTCCATAAGGCTATCTTTTTATTTTTTTACAGGACGGAAGCAAAAAAAACTTGACAAATACATTGAAGATATGCAATCCTCTACAGTAAATCTGAGATAAATGTGTGATCCCTTTGCAGCCTGTTGTGCAATTATAGGAGGTGACAATATGGCGAAGACCTTTTACGGTGCTGTGGTTTTATATCTTCTTTTATTAATGGTTCCTGTCAAATCAGAGGCTTTGATTTTTTCTGGCGAAGATTTCAGGGGAAACGATAACGTCCCTGGCGCAATGCAGGATAATCTATTGCAGCGAAGCGTGAACGACCTGTCAAACAATGGCATTAATTATACCGAGACCGTGACGGAGCGTTACTTTGTGATGGCCCCGCTGCATCCGCCGCCTGACCAGGAAGACTATGACGGTTCTATCTCTAATGAAAAGATGCTCTTTAGCGATGGTTTTAAAACACTCACCCAGTACGACAACGATACAAACGCGGTAGAGGCTATATCGGCGCAGCTAACGTTCTTTTCCGATACTATAAAAAAGAGGTTCAATCAATGGCTGGTAAAAGGCTCAAAATACCTGCCGCTTATGAAGCGAATCCTGAGGCGGAGCAATTTGCCGGAGGAGCTTGTCTATGTGCCGCTTATAGAGAGCGGGTACAACAATCTGGCTAAGTCTCCCGCAAACGCAATCGGGCCTTGGCAATTTATCGCATCAACGGCGCGCGATTATAACTTAAAGGTAAACTATTGGGTTGATGAGAGGCAGGACCCGATAAAATCTACATTCGCGGCGTCGAAGTACCTAAGATTTCTATACAATAAGTTCGGCTCATGGGACCTGGCGCTGGCCGCCTACAATGCCGGCGAGGTAAGAATAGAAAAGGCGATGAGAATGGCAAACACTGACAGTTACTGGAGCCTTATCACAACCGGGCTTATAGCGAAGGAGACGAAGCTCTATGTGCCTCGCTTTCTTGCGGCCAAAGAGATAGCAGTTGAGCCGGAGAGATACGGTTTTTATGATATAGAATATGAAAAGCCGCTTGAGTATGACATCGTAGTCGTTGAGCCTCCTGCCACACTGGATTTTATCGCTCAGTCAGCAGGCACAACGGTGGAGAAAATAAGGGAGCTTAATCCGGAGCTGAAACGTTGGTGCCTGCCGCCCAGTGCGCTGAAATACAGATTGCGACTGCCGCTTGGCACAAAGGACGATTTCAGGCTGATATATGAAAACACCCCGGAACATCAGCGCTATCTGATGGACAAGTATCAGACGAAAAATGGCGATTCTATAAGAAAGATATCGAACAGGCTGAACATGCCGCTGGACATATTGGCAGAGCTAAACGGAAAGTACGCAAACGAAACCCTCAAAGAAGGGACATATGTATATCTGCCCCCGTCTGACATGCGCCACAGGGAATCATCGCAAAGCAGGGCAACGCAGACCCGCCATAGTACAAAGTCAAAGCAAGCGAAACACCAGAAACGCAATGATGTCAAAAACAAAACTGTGAAACACTCAGATGTCAAGCGCAACGCTTCAAAGGGTAAAGCCTCAAGGCACAAGGCATAGTTTATAGCGAGTGACAAAAATATGTTCGCATTGTCATAGATGTAAGAAAGTAAGA
>JAKOEO010000001.1:4307-12185 GCA_022321325.1 Candidatus Magnetominusculus sp. LBB02
CTCAAGTCATAAAAACAACCTCTTTCGGAATTCTATTTTGACACTCGCTATAGCTTGGCGCCGCTCTTGTGCGGCGCCAATTAGCGCCCGCTATTTAATCACCGGCTCGCCCGTATAAACCACGCGAAATTGACTTGTCGGTATCTTTTCAATATTCTTATAAAAGCCCGGAAACAAACTGTTCCACTTCCCCACGTTATCATCGTCGTCAGGGGCAAGCAGCTGTGCCTGAAGCGCCATCGCCCCTCCATTGTCGCCAAGCAGCATGCCGTATTTTTGCAGCGCCTTTGCTATAATTTTCCCTTCCCTGTTTAATCCCCAACCGTCAAAATCCTTCTCTGTCAGGACAGGATTAAGCTGAAAGCGCATCCCTTCAACGGGATATTGGGCGCCCTTAACCGCACCGTCGCTTCTGGCAGCCGGGGGAATAAACATGGCCTCGCCTCTGTCCGGCCTCCTGTTTTTAGGGAATGTAAAGACCATAGCATGTCTGATCTCGCCTTGTTTTAGCTCCTCAGGGCGTATAAGTCCTGCAATAAGTGGAAATCCGGAACCGCGCCCGCCTATCAGGTACCACCTTTCGCTCTCTTTATGATTTCCAACCCCTGTTCCCTTCATGTTCCAGATGTTAAATGTTGATGAGCGCGGCGTCTCATCATCTTTTCTCCATTTATACGAAGACATCTCCCATGAAAGGCCGACGGCGGGGTCAACAATGCAAATATGGCCGTCATCGGTAGGCTCCGCCCACATCTCCCTGGTTACGGGGATAGCCACGTCGCTTACGCCCGCCCGGTGTTTATCCCATGTGTCGTATATCTTTGTGCTCCTTACCTTTGTCGTTGGCGTTTTCTTTGAGTTAACCACCCATACGGGGATTGAATAAATCTTGGCAAGCCGAATGTTTTTGGCCTCAGAGACAATGGTATTCATTATCGCCTCAGAGTTTGGATGTGTCTTAGCATCTGCGGGGATTGGTTGATTCCACGGCGATGTATCTGAAAATGGCCGCCAGTCCCCCGGCAGACTTCCCTGCTCAATCGCTGCCGAAACGCCGTAACTCAACAGCAAAATCATCAGTATCCATATACTCTTCTTGCCCATATCTCTGCCCTACCCCCTTAATCCATACGCGCCAAGCATGAGGCTTCGCATGGTTTCTATTGAAAACTCATTGTTAACTACCGCGTATGCCTCACTGCCCATCGCCTTGGCCGCTTGTGGATTGTCCATTATATATTTTATCCCGCTTACAAGCTCTGCAACATTTTCAGGTTCTGTCAAAACCGCCGTCTTCCCATTTCTCAACAGATGAGCCATACCGCCAACATTCGACGCCACAACGGGAAGCTCAAAGGCGCACGCCTCTAAGAGCGCATAGGGCAGTCCCTCAGACAGTGACGGCATACAAAAGCAATCTGCCATTGGCAGAAGGTCACCGACATCGGCGCGAAATCCAAGCAGCCTTGCGTCGTTTGCCAGCCCCAGCTCCTTAATTCGTTCATTCAACGCATTGAAATCGCGTCCATCGCCAACGATAAGCAATTTTACCACCCTACCCTCTTTTAAAAGTGCGCTGACGGCCTCAAGCAAATAGCTGTGTCCTTTTACCGGCTCAAGACGCCCCACGCTGATTATAACAAAGTCGTCTGTCTTTAAGCCAAGGGACTGCCTCTGCCGCTGCCTGCTAACTTCTTTCTGGCCGGCAGCAGGCATTGAGATACCGTTACGTATGAGCGCCGCCCTGCCCGCTTTTAGTCCGAGACCGCTAAGATATTCGCTTACCGCCTCAGATACCGATATAAAGCCAACGTCAAATAACATATTCAACTTTAAAATCATCTCATAAAGGAATTTCCTTACCCCTGTCTCCGTATATCCGTAGCTGCTGTGCACGGTGCAGAGTTTTACGGGCGAGCCTGCTATGACGGCGGCCAACAGTCCCCAAAACTGCGACTGTGGATTATGGCAGTCAACGATAGTAAATCGGCCTTTTCTGATTATCTTATAGATGCTAAAAAGAATGGAGGGGTTTGCCTTGCCCACAGAAAGGGCAAAGGTTGTTAGTCCCCTCTGCCGGAGTTTCAACTCCAGCGGCGACCCTTCCAATGTTACGACCCCATAGCCGCATTTGCCGTGAAGAAGCTCTGCCATCTCGACAACCCGCACCTCGGCCCCGCCGAAATGCTTAGCAATTGAAACTATCAAAACATTTGGCTTTTCAGTCATTTTTCACCGGTGCCCATTTAACGACTTCCTTTCCTCGCAAAAAATCTATCAACCCCAGCAGTGTGCCATAGTTTCCTAACGTAAAATAAAACGCCACAGAAAACAGGCGCGTGATCAGCTTAATCTTTCTTATTCGGGAAAGTATAAGCCAATAAATAACGCCTGCGGCGTAAAAAGCAGCCTGAAGGGCAAAAAATAGCGCATATAACAGGTTTAGCCTTGCCAACATAAGAGAGCTGATAAACAGCGTTATCAGAAAGACCGGCAAAAACCTCCTAAGCACCTTATTAATAAGCAGATGTATGGAAAACAAGCCGAATTTAAATGGATTTAACAGCTCCTTGTTAATGGCAATGCCTCTAAGGCTTGTGGTAACGATTCTCTTACGCCTGATGATCTCATGTTCTGGATTGCGCGACGGTGTGCTTATCGCCGCCGTGGCATATTGCTCAAAGACAAATCTGCGGCCTTGCCTCACAACTACAAGCTGAACAAAGGAATCGTCTGTAACTGAGGCAGGGACGGGCTGATAGAGGGATTTTCTGACGGCGTAGAGTTTGCCGTTATTTGAGGAGATGCTGCCTGTGAGGCTCTCCATTGTCTTAATGACCGAGTCAAAGTTAATATAGAACCGCTGGGCCTCTTTGAGGTTTCCACTGTCGCCTATGATGGAACGACCTGAGACGCCCCCTATGCAGCCGTCTGAAAAGTGCCGGAGAAGCGTGGGGATTGCATCCTTAGAGATTAAGGCGTCTGCGTCCGAAAAAACCAGTATCTGTCCTTTAGCCGCCTCAACCGCCTTATTCATTCCCGCGTATTTGCCGATGTGCTCATCAAGCCTTATAAAAATAACGCCGCCGTATCCTTTAACTATGTCGTCAGTCCTGTCATAAGAGCCGTCAGAGACCACAATGATTTCATAATCATCGGTGCCATAATCAAGCGTGAGCGCGTTGTCGAGCTTTGCGGCGATTTGTCTTTCTGCATTATGCACAACGATTATTAAAGATACCGATGAGCAAAACGGTTTAAGCGCATGTTGTCTTTTAGGTTTTATCAGATAAGCAATATATATTAAGAGCGGGTTAAGAATGAAAAAAGCGGCAATCATAAAAATCGAAAGCGCCAGGGCTGCCCATGCAATCACGTCGGACGCTCCAGCGACAGCCTGTACGCGGCATGGGAGAGCGCTGTTACTATCAGAAAATCCTTGTGAAATACCTCACTAAATATAAACAGATTTACCGCAAGGACGATAAACGCAAACATGTATGCCGAGGCTGATGAGACCATTTCCTCATCGCCCTGTTTCAGAAATTTTTTCCTTGCGGCATTGAAATTCAATAATATACGCACCTCAAGCGCTATGAAACACAGTAATCCTATCAGGCTTAAGCCAACCAGATATTCAAGATATGTGTTATGAGCAAAACGGCGCACATCGTCGCCCTTTCTCGAAAACTTTCTGGCAAAATCGGACTCGGCATAAATTTCTCTGAAAGTACCCAGCCCCGTCCCCATAATTGGATGCTTTACAAAGGCATCCATCGCAACAGTGTAGTAGGAACTGCGCCTTTCAATAGAAGCGTCCGCTTTTTTATTGGCAATATTGCCAAAGTGCTGCATATATGTCTTAGGCAGCGCCCCCAGAACAAGGGCAGCCAGAAGCAGCACTAAAAATATCTGCAAAAATATGAGCTGCACATTTATCCTCTTAAAGCGCCTGTAAAAGACTACAATAGTTATTAAAATTGTGATGATTGCGCCGCCTCTTGAAAACGTGAATACCATAGCCAGGACATTCATAACATACAAGGCCGCCAAAAAAAATTTATATGCGTTACTCTTTGCCCTTTCGTGCATCCCCGCCAGAAGCGGCAGGGCAAAGGCAATCATCAGGGCGGTATTATTTGGGTCTGCCGCCCCGCCGAGGCTTCTCTTAAACTCGCCCTCTACTATCTTTTCAGCGAAAAATGATATGTTAAATACATAACCTATAACACCCAGAAAAGAACTCAACGAGACGCTGAGCACCACTACCGCCGGTACATGTCTGATAAAGGCCTCCCTGTCTATAAAATACATGCCTAAGGCGATAAAGGTCATAGCGCCGAGAAATTGGACTACATTAAAATACGCCGTATCAGGATAGGGAGAGTACAAGGCAGTAACAAGGGTTAAGGCAAACAGAACCCCGATGTAGCGCCATATGCTTCCTCTTAGCTCTGCTGGCATCGCGCGCAGGTTAAATGATTTAAACAGCAAATATAATAAAAGCATAACCGCTAAGATGTAGTGAATCTTTATATGGCCAACTTCCGATAAAGTCCTATATGCCCCAAATGGGACAATAAAAACAATCACATAGTAACCAAAGGAAGGATATCTGTTTAAAAACATTAAGAAAATCACCGCAAGCGGCACGAACAACGCCAGATAGTAATACGGCGTTGTCATCAGTACCGCTATGGAAAGCACAATGGCGGCAGCCAATGTTTTTTCTATAGGGTGAGACAATGCCGCTGCGACAACGCCTCTCATATCTCGGCCACGCTCTTGTGCAGAAAGTACTGGTGAATCATATATGAGTTCATAGGAGATGTCGGCGTATAATTAATTACATAGGCATACTCATAGTCTTTATTGCCGGAGGCGTATGTCTTATATATTGTACCGGTGCAAAAGGCCGTTTTCTTTTTCTTGTCAAATATCTCAAGCCTGAAATTAACCTCGCCTTCCATCGGCTTGTTTGTGTACATCAGAAAGGCGTCTTCGTTGACATTTATCAACAGCCCCTCCTTGTCAAACTGGCCGTTAGCGCCATAATACGCCCTGGCGCCCTGAAGTTCAATCCTGACAAGGTATCTCTTATTGCCGCCACGCCCAAACAGGCGTAGTATCAGATCTTTCCACGCAAAGAGGATAACTTTATTGAGCGCGTGCTTTAGCGCCAGATACGCGGTATAAAATACCAATACATAGTCAACGAGGATATTCTGCCGTTTTTGAATGTACATGTTGTCAATCAGCGTGCGCATTCTCTTAGGCGTGCTATGGGGAGTGAATAGCTGCGAATAGCCGATTAAGCCGGGCTTTATCTCAAACCTTTTATCATATCCTTTGATAGTTTTACAGAACTTTTCATATATTGCCGCACGCTCAGGACGAGGGCCTATGAATGTCATATCGCCTCTTAAAATATTATACAACTGGGGAAGCTCATCCAGCCTTGTCTCGCGCAATGCCCTTCCCACTTTAGTAATGACATCGCGCTGGGAGCTAAGCAGCTCGGCGCCCAGAATGCGTTCGGCGTCAGGGACTAAGGAGCGAAACTTGTACATCATGTAAATCTTTTTATCTTTCCCAAGCCGTTCTCCGCGATAAAATATCGGCCCGCCATCAGTAATCTTTATCGCTATTGATATTACGACAAAAAAGGGAGCGGCAAGAAGCAGCAGAAGCGCCGAGAGCGTAACGTCGAAAAATACGCTGATTGTGTTAGACAGCGCTTTATAACCCGTTGTAACATTAAGCCTTGCCATGTCCATTACCTCCGTTACGCTCATGCACGCACTCTTCAGCTATTGCAACAGCCCTTCACAGTCAACTGCCTGATATGAGGTATTAAAAATCACCCTCTTGCCTGATTTTAGTTTATCAGCAAATATGCTCCTTGTCAAATCAGCCCCGTCATACGTAATACCCGCCATGTCTAACAACGATTGAAATAGAAAACCACCGCTAATCTTTGCGTCCTTATTTAATGCCAAAGCCGCCGTTTTATCGGGATGTCTCTTTATATACTCGTCAGAGACCCACACAATAAGCGGGATATGGGCGACATATTTGCTGACTGTCTTGTTGCCGTGGCCAAACAAATTCCTGTCATCGTCAAAGACATCCTCGCCGTGGTCGGCCATAAAAACAACCGCCGCCGTTACGTGCAAAGACGCAATATAGCTGACAACGTCAGAGAGAAAGCTGTCAACGTACAGGACAGAGTTGTCGTAGCTGTTTATCTTAATCTCTTTGGTGGATGGGTCGTTTATCTTTACGTCGTCTTTGCCTTTCATTGAAGGTTTGAAGATATCGTAGTTGTCCGGGTATCTGTAATCGTACCTGTAGTGGTTTCCTATTGTGTGTAAGACGAAGAATAATTTCTTGTTGCCGGTCTCAGAGATGAGTTTCTTAAGGGGCGGGATAATCGCCTCATCGTAATATATAGCGTTGTCTTTGATATTTCCTTTGGCGCTGTTTAAAACTATCTTAGAGTCGGCCTCATCGGTAAAGACGCTTTTTACAGACTTGTCGTAAATCCCCATTTCTATTTGATTGGAAATCCAGTGTGTCTTAAAGCCCGTCTTCCTGAAAAAAGTTATCACGCCCGGCCTATCATAAGCGCTGCCGTAGCTGTCGGCCCCGGTAAGCATCAGTGGAAGCGACGTCCGCGTCTCGGTAGCAGGGGCGCAGACATTTGTAAAACTTGTAAGACTAGTTTGAGCGGCCAGTTTTGGCGTCGTATTTCTTTTGTATCCATTTATCGAATAATTAGCTGCCCTTGACGCCTCTCCAATTACCAGAACATATATCTCATTCTCTGCGATATCCCCTTGCCTTGTGATTTTATGCTGGAAATTTTCAACGGCCATTTGATGTTTGACAAGCTGCCGGCGCTCAATAAAAAACCTCGTCAAATGAGTGATGACGCCAAATGGGTATGCCTTGCCGGTTCGCGTTTCAAATACTTCCATTCTCGAGACATATTTGTTTTCACTGCCCTGCATTGACGTTAGAAATGTCATAAGCGTAACAAGAATCGAGATTGCCGACCCCCCTGCCGCGGCCTTGATATTAACGGAGCTGCCGCCCTTTTTCAGACAATAGATAAAGCCAGCGGCAAACGCCAGAGACGACAATGCGGTCATAGCAGCAACGGCGTGAAATCCCTGTATAAACTCTGCGGCCTCGCCTGTATTTGTCTCCAATATATCGCGAAGGGCGCTGTTTGTGGGCGGGTATTTATAGAGATAAATGAAAAACATATCTAAAGGGGCAAGCGCGGCAAAGGGAATAAACGCCGCCATAAACCACTTAATTCGTCTGGCGAAAAATGCCGCCGGAATTAGGTGCAAACCCATAGAAAAGCCAATAAAGGCGCACTTTCGCCAAAGAGAGGTTATCTCGCGGCTGGTAACGCCGTAATATATATTTGGCGATAGAGCTATAAGCATGGCGCTGAACAGGTATAAACTCTTCCTGATGTCAATGCTTGACGCAGTCGTCTCTCTCACAGTAGTCTCATTATGGTCAGTAAGAGGTTATGTGTTGCGCATATAGGACTTATAAGAAGGTCCCAGTTTCATCTTTAATGAGTGCTTATTGCCGGAGGGCCAAAGTTTCTCTTTTATAGAGGAAAACACACCCTTGTCAGGCTTTACCTCATCAGGTTCCTGCATTAGCGGGATATATAAAAGCACCGGCAATTTGGCGTACTTGGCCACATCCTCAGGGCTTTTGAATGTTTGGTCAAGAAACTCCATTAAGAATCCAAGCGTCATGCCCGTTAACAGCCCTGCGATTAACCCAATGGGGATTAACAGGCTGGGGATGGGGAAGATCTGACCGCTTGAAGGAAACGCCTTGCTCAGT
>JAKOEO010000001.1:12195-30736 GCA_022321325.1 Candidatus Magnetominusculus sp. LBB02
TAACAGGCTGGGGATGGGGAAGATCTGACCGCTTGAAGGAAACGCCTTGCTCAGTATGGTTATCTGAAGATTGCCGCCCGTCGGCGAGGACAATATTCTCGATTCCTCGTTGCGTTTTGAGAAAATGTCATAGGACGCCTTATATAGGTCAATATCTCGCTTTATCCTTTCAGACATTACAAGCAGCTCCTGAAACTTCACATTTTGAGCGTTAATCTTATCAATCCTGCTTTCGGCGGCGTCTATTTTGTCGTTAATAGTGTCAAGCTGTCTTCTTATATTCAACGCATAGCCCTCTACTTCTTTTCTTAGCGCGTTGTACATGGCGTTGACCTGATCATTAAAGAGGTGGTATGTCTCTGTGTCCTTTTTGTATTTGGCAACAATTGGGCCGCCCTCGGCTACAAGGTCCTGAAGGGACTTGCTCAGGTTTGTAATGGATTCATTGCCCTCTATGAAGGAAAAATAGTTAACTTCCTTATTCTTCAGCGCCTTTTCGATATATTTCAGCAGGCGTGTCTTTTCCATTGCCGACTGCTTCAGATAGTAGAGGTCTTGTTCGAGGTCTTTTTTCATAAAAAGATTGTTCTCTATCTCCTTAGCAGGCAATATGGTCTCGCCTTTTTTGTATAACGACAGGAGCTTGTCCTCTCTTTCTTCCAGGCCCTGACGGGCGTCGGTCACCTGTTGGCTGAAAAACAGTTTGGTTTCCTCTGTGGTATAAAGCTGCGCCCGGTATTTCATAAACTGCTCCATCAGCGTATTCAGAAATAGGACGGCATATTTCGGGTCATGGTCGGTCATCGTTATTTTGATGACATTGGTAGTGGGGACTATCTCAGTGGACAGGCATTTTTTGATTTGATAGATTTCGCTGTTGCTTGCCGCGTCGCTTGCCGCAGCCTTGTTGATTAATTTGTACACAAGGGACATTAGTGACGGTCGGCTCTGCTTATATAGCTTCTGTGACTTTAACTGTGAAATCGTATTCTTGATAACGTCTGCCGAGATGAGAATCTCAGACTCTGAGTTCAGGTCTTCTCTGGTGATGTCATGGCTGCGTATTTCCTCTTTCTCCAGAGCGCCGGGGGTCTTCTCGGCCTTTTCTCCTTTGACAAATATCGAACCATAGGAGGCATATGTCCTCGGCCAAAAAAAGGACACCAGCACGGAGGCCGTAAATATTACTATGGCCGTGGCGAATATTATTCGCTTCTGTATGAAAAACGTTGTCAGTAACGCCCTCTTGTAATCTTCCTGTACGTTTTCAGTGTGCATTAAACATCCTCCTTATGGAATAAACGCATTGCCATTTCCTGAAGCAGTTGGCGCGTTATATAATTGCCAGTTAAACCCGGCGCCCCAGCCTCTGAAAAACACTATATCGCCTATGTCTTTCGCTACGTCGGCGATAGATGTCAGAGTTCTTCTGGGCACATAGACGACATCGTCGGGATTAAGCATCATGAAGTCCGCCCTGGACTGTGTGATTAACATGTCATCCAGATTGATTTTGGTAGCTATAACTTTGTCTTTTGTCTTTCTTAAGACGATGATACTTCTCGTTTTGGCCGACGGCAGTGTGCTTTCTGAAAGAGACAGTGCCTCAAGCACGCTTATCGGTTTTACGATAGGGAATGCGCCCGGTTTTCTGACCTCTCCAAATACGTAGACTAAAAAGCCTGATTGCTTTTCCAAAAACAGGTTGCAATGAAGGCCGGGGATGATTTTCTCGTACAAACTATTCAGTGAGATATTAATCTCTTTGAGCGTCTTTTTGGCCGCAAATACCTCGCCTACGATGGGAAACGTTACTATGCCGTCCGGCCTTACAGTAACAAGTCTGCTAAGACCGCGCGGGGCTGTGTGCAGGTCTGCCTTAAACTCCTTCAGGGTCGTCCGAAACTCAGGCACTACGACATACAACGTGGGCTTATTTAATATATGTGAGTATAGCCCCTTCAATTCCTTTGTCAGCTCATCCACTGTCTTTCCTATGACCTTGATGTCCCCAATGTATGGCATTGAGATTGTGCCGTCGGGGCGCACTATCTGCACCTCGTTTAACTCAGGATTATGTGGGAACTTCACCTGCACCGTGTAGTCTGTCTCGATTTTGAAATCGTGAATGAGGCCGGTATCCACCTTAAAGAAGATCTCAAGTATGTCGCCCGGCATTACGCGATATTCGGGGAATACGTCATACATGGTGTTAAAGGCTGGCTTTGACTCGTCCGATGTGCCGTTGTCATACATGGTATCCAATAACTCTTTTCTGTCTTCGAAAGAGGCGCAGCCCCCCGCCATGATTATCATAAGAAGACACGCTAACAGACACCCCTTCATTGTTAAACAAATTCTATCCATATAACCGCCTCGGTATATAAAATTTTCTCTTATTCAGGACAACCCCTATGATGTTTGCCCCTGCGTCTTCTAATTTTCTCTTGGCCAGTTCAACCACCTGCCATTTGGTCTTCTCGCACTCTATTACCAAAATCACGCCGTCAAAGAAGGCGGACAAGACCGCCATGTCGGCAGACCCCATTATCGCAGCCGAGTCAAATATTATGTAATCGCAGCTGCTCTTAAGCTCAGCTATCTTATCTTTTAACAGCTCCGGCTTTAAAATCTCCATCGAGCTTGCGGCATTCCTTCCAAAAGGGATAAGTGACAGATTGCTCATCTGAGTCTGCCTCACTACTTTTTCCAAACTTATCTCGTCAAGGAAATAATCCAATATCCCCGGCAGTTCTTTGAAATTGAAGACCTTATCCATCGTAGGGGCATTCCACGAACAGTCAACCAGATACACGCGGTCTTTTGCATTGACCGCAAGCGTGTAGGCCAGGCTTAGCGCGGCGGTTGTCTTTCCCTCGCCGTTCATAGCGCTTGTCACCATGATTGATTTGACGGTCTTGCCGGAGGCGGTGCTCATCAGATTGCCCTTGAAGTTTAGCAGCTCTTTCTTATTGCCTCTTATATACTTCTTGTAATCAACCACTATGGCTCCCTATAACCCATAAGATAATACACGAACTGGATAAAGCAAGAACTGTGCCAAAGTCACAATAACATGAAGGAGCGCAACATATCAGGCCGCTGACTACAGACATAAGGGGTATAAATTACCTGATAATTCTGACTATGTGGTAAAAGTAGGACACCGTATGTAGCAAAATTAGGACAATAGTTAAAGTAGCACTCTAACTCTCCGGCATATCTGCCTTGCGTATAATGATTTTATAAAATGCCCCTAAGACGCCTTTTAATCGCTCGACATTTTGTCTCTTAGGCGAGGCTATAGAGATAATCACACGCGACAGTATATATCCAAAAAATGCGTAGTAGAAGAACAGCCACTCATGCGGGGTCTTCTTTACGTTCATTTTAAAGAAACGGTATGTAAACACGGCAAACATATAGCCTTGCCTGTAGGCGTTTGGCCTCATTTTAGGGGCCTCGTAGTGGTAGAGTTTGGCATATGGGGTGAAGATTAGCTTATATTTCTTTGAAACCCTGTAGGAGAAATCCATGTCCTCGCCGGTAAAGGGAAAATTCAGCGGGTCGAATGAGAATGAGGAAAACACCTCTTTTTTAAATGAGCTGACGCCGCCTGAGAGAAAATCAACCTCTGTGATTTTGGCGATTTTAAACGGCGTTGTGCCGTAACCGTTGCAAAAACCAGAGGGAAGCACCCGGCCTTCTTTAATGCCTGCCACCATGAAAGGGATCTCCAGTATCTTTCTCAGCTTTTGAACTGCGCCGAGGGCTTTATGGTTAGCGATTGCCCCGCCAACGCCGCCAATTGCTTCCGAGTCGGCAGTGGTGTATATATTCATAATCTGCTCTATGTAGTCGGGGAAGAGGACGACATCGTCATCGAGGAAAAACACGATGTCGCCGGTTGAAAGCTCAATCCCTTTGTTTCTTGAGGCAGAGGAGCCGGGCTTGTCCTTCTTGAAATAGATGTAGCTAATGCCAATCTGCTCGCAGCGCGCCTTTAGCGGCGGCTCCGGAAGGTTGCCGTCGTCAACTACTATCAACTCATCGGGAAGCTGCGTTTGTTTTAAAATTGACTCGATGCAGTTTGTTAAATCGTCCGGCCTGTTGTATGTGGGAATAATGATAGAGGTTTTATATCGCATAGGTTATCCTCTCCTTCGTAGATTTCGGACCTTTGAATGTATAAATTCAGGTTTCATATATGCCGATACCGCATACATAATGAGCCAGTAGAGCGTTGTGCAGATTACCGCGCCGACATGTTTATTAATGGCAAGAGCTGAACTGGCGTAGGAAAGGGCGGCGATTGCGGCACACATTACAAAAAATATAGTGAAAACATCTTTTATTTTCATTAGCCAATGCAAAAGGGATATATCCCCCGCAAAAGTCCTCACAAATATATACAGCGCCATAAACAGGACGAAAAAAGACAGCGAACTGCCAAAGGCAACGCCCGGCGTACCATAGCCCAAGGCGATAAAAGACACCGCCGCAAGCCCGTTAAACCCCAGCAGCAGACAGATGACTATCGAGGCAGCAAACTGCTTATTGTGCGAGACAATAACGCCGCGCGCTATATATGCAAGGGCAAAGAAATAACTGCCAATGGTAACTATCTGTGTCGGCACTATGCCATTGATATACTTAGGCAGCACAAGATGTATAAACGGCACAACCAGAAAAAATGCCGGGCCTAATAGAAAGGGCATGAAATGAGAGGTATAGGAAAGCGGTTTGAAAAAGTAATCCTCTAACGTTTTTTCGCGGTTGCCCGTTGTGGCACTTCCCATAAGGTCAACCTCTACTACTTCCCTTGCATCGCCGGGTATCTGCACCAGAAAGTTAAACACCAGCCCTGTGATAGCATAATAACCCAGTTCCTTTACTCCAAGGAAATACGCAATCACTATCTTGTCAATAGAGCTTATCAGGTCATTAGAGACATTATAAATCAGTATGGGCAGGCCCTTTTTGGCCAGCGAAATAAACACGGCCTTTTTAAACGGCTCAACCAGTTTAAGCGTCAAGGGAGACATCTTGTGCATATAAATAATCATTATCGCAACTGAGACAATTGCGGCAATATACAGGCCGTAGATGCTTAGATAATATATGAGGGCGGCGTTTAGAATTACGGCTATCAGAGACCTCCTGTAGTTAACCGCACTGATAAGTCTAAATTGTTTATCAGCGCTTATCTCAACGAACTGGTAATCGAATACGCCGTTGATGATTATCATTATTCCGGCTGTGATAAGGCCCGCTTGCTCTATTTTATTTAATTTACCGCAGAAGGCGTAAACCCACACAGCGGCGGCTATAATTATGGACAGAAAAAAGTAACCGTAGAATACGGCGGCTTTGATGTCATTGCCCATGTGTGCCTCGCCTTTAGATTTATGATAGGGCAGCAGGTAAAACATGGCGTTTCTTGTGCCGAGATGAGCATATGTGGCGTATGTGGTTATAATGGAGATAAGATTCCACAGGCCGAAGAGTTCCGGAGGCAGAAGGCGCGGCTTTATAAACGTATTGGCAATGCCGCAAGCGCGCTGAAACATGTTGCTTGCCGCATAGCGGGTGATGTTTTTTGCAAGTGTGTCGCCGTCTTTCATGGGGGGGCTGGGCGCAGTGTTTTTTTAATATATTTAAAGATGGCGTTATGCCTTATCGTCTCCATATAGAATATCTGGTAGAATATCTTAGGTACTGTGTCGTTAAAGCTGGTAAGGGCTATTCTGTGCAGGTATGCCTCTGACGGTACGTAATTGACCACAGGCAATGAGGAAAAGACCCTATCAGCTCCAAATGACAGACAAAGGCCGACCTGTCTTTCAGAAAACGTGGTAACAGGCTGACCAAATGGGAAGGCAAAGAGGTTTGTAAAATTTTTGTAGCTTTGAAGCTTTTGCGTGTTCATCACGAAAGAATCTTTCAGCTCCTCATCAGAGAGTGTTATCGCAATGTCATGGTTATACAGGTGGTTTGCATAATAAATATAGCGGCTTTCGGATGTATTAAGAAGGTCGTCTTCATTGGCAAATGGGCCGGTAAAACTGCTTAGTTCGTCCTTAAAATCCTTGCCGCAGAGTTTCATATAAGAGCCGACAATCTCTCTTGTGCAATTAACAAATAGCGGGCGTTTCAGGTTATCTCTGCCGACGACGTTTATTAAATAGTCTCTGAAGCCCTCATCTTTTTCCAGAAGATAGGTTATGAGGCCGGAGCGAAATATTGCGCCAGAGACAGGTTCGACATTAAGAAAATATACGGTGGGAATCTTGTTTTGCTCTATTATCGGAAGGGCGGTTCTAAACATATTTATTTCGCCGTCATCAAACGTAACCATAGCAGCGCGTTTTGGGATTGTGTTGCTTATTAGGTCATCAGGAGTGATTACGTTAAAATATTTCTTTATGAATTTGAGCTGAAAATCTAAGATTGCAGGGGGGACGCATAATCCCGTAGCCTTGCTGAATTCGCTGGGTGTGTCGGTAACGTCATGGTAGACAAATACGGTCAAGGCATTTTCCAGCTTTGACTGCTTAAACAACCTGAAATACGTCCCGCAAAGAGAGGCAAACACAGACTTCAGTATTTTCTTAATGAACACCTATAACCCCGTACTGAGTATCAATAGAAAATATCTCTGACGTTGACCTGAAGTCCTTCAATTGCCTTAGATGTAACCAGACCCTCAATCTCTGCAAGGCAATACTGCTCATACCGTCCGTTTTCAATGGTTAAGATTTCAACTGCCTTAAAGTCGGGGATGACAATCCAATACTCCGGCACGCCGTATTTCTCATATATCTTTCTCTTAATGGCGGTGTCTTTTTTAAATGTGCCGGGCGAGACAATCTCGCACACCATGTCCGGCACCCCTCTTACCCAGTCCTGAAAGATAGCCATATTGTCTTTTCTGATAAACAATATATCTGGTTGGAGCCTGTTGAAGCCTTCTTCAAAGATTACGTCAAGAGGGGAGAAATAGACGCGTCCTAAATCGTTAGTTCTGACATGATGATAAATCAGGTAATGCAGATTACTGATAATGCCCTGATGTTTCCCAAATGGACTTGGCCCCACAATCTCCTCACCATTTACAATCTCCGTTAAATCCAGATCTCTTTCTAAGGTTTCCATAGTGTTAGTATATCAACGGGCATTCGGTTTTGTCGAGATAGCCAATGCGCCAAAAAGATTAAAGACGAAGGGGGATAATCCCCCTCCACCCCTGCTGCCATCACCGTGTCCATTTGGTTTGAGGCTGATGGAGGGGAGACATAGCCTGAAAGGCCACAAGCATAGACAATAATAAAAGACATAGTGCATTTGTCCTGCCGTTTGTCATTTCTTGCCTCCGAATATTGTAAATATCCCGTATTTGAAATAGCAGTCTATCTCTTTAAATCCAGCGTTTTTCAACATTGCAAGCTGGCAGTCAAGCGTGTCTGGCTTGTTCTCTGCAAGGTCTTTGTAGCGATGAATTATTGCTTCAACCGGTTCGTCTACGCCCAGGGCGGCCTGCTTGGTGCGCATCCAATCTTTCCAGATTTCCATGTACCAGTTTTCAATAGAATCAGATGGGGCGATTACCACATCAACATTGACGAAATAGCCGCCGCGGTTAAGCAAACGATATATCTTATTATATAGGGCGGCCTTGTCATCTGTTATCAGGTGATGTATGGCAAGGGCAGAGACAACCATGTCAAAGCCTGATGGGAAGTCCTGCTGTCTGACCATCTCTTCAAACGAACAATTGATAAACTGCTTGGGCAAGTCGAAATCCTTCAGGCGCGCCTCTGCCTTGTCAAGCATGTCTTTTGAGCCGTCAACAAGGACAGCGCTGGCGGCAGTCCCTGCCTTTAACAGTTCATGCGTCAATGCCCCGTCGCCAGAACCAAGGTCAAGCAAACTCAATGGCCCATTTATAAAGTGCCGACAGAACGAGTTCACAAGGGAAAACATCATCCTTCGCTCTACGATATAAATCTCTGCCTTGTCCAGATAATCTCTGCTAAAGGCTGTGTCTGCCCATTTGGACTTATCAAATTCCATGCTGCCCCCCGACGATGGTTATTTAGTAGCCGGATTATCTTTCAGAAAATTCTTATTATCTTTCAGAAAATCCTCGATTTCTTTGACCCGCTGCTCTTCGTGCAGCACTGCCCCTCTTATGGCCTTATATCTTTTGAGCTGCGCCTTTGTAAATGAGCCGGAGATATTGTCAAGCCTGGCGATGCCGCTTTGCAGGCGTTTTGACAGAGTTAGGTATGAGTCATATTTATCTTTGTCCGCTTTGATAGAGAAATCCCCGGGGACTTTCCACCGGTCTTTGAGGAAAAGCCACGAGGCGAAGTCCTCGAGTTTTGCGCCGTCCATGGGTTCTATCGCGGTTGTGTTATCTATCCCTTCAACTCGCAGGCTCTCTGCGTCGGCAATTATGGAATGCTGCCCGCTAAACGGGAATGCACCGCCGTCATCAACAAACTCCCATGTGGAGTGGGCAACCTGCTTGTCCTTATGGCATGTGGCGCACGCTCTGGCCTTGCCGAATGGGTGGGCGGCCTGGTCAAGCTGCAACCAGAGCAGGTGCTTGTTGTCGGCAGAGAGATTGTCAACCGTGCCTACAGTATAGTATGCGTCGTGCGTCTGCCCGTCAGGCCAGCGAAACGTAAGGCCGGAGGAGGGCGGGACGGCGTCTTTGATATTTCCAACGCTGTGCGGCCAGACCTTATACGGACGCCATGTTCCCTTCTGGTCTTTGACAATAATAGGCGGCGATTGAATGCCGTAGTAGAGCGAGTACTTCTTAAATGGATTACGTTTGCCTGCAACTGTGCCCGGCCCCCAGATAGTTATCTGATAACCGCGTAGTTCGCCGATGTGGCACGAGGAGCAGTCCAGAGACTTATGCACGCTTACAGCATGGGCCTCTTCGATTTCAATGTGGCAGTCTTGGCAGGAGGCCCTGCGCTCCATATCGCCCATGCCCTTTTCCCCCGCAGGGTGGCAGGCAACGCAATGAATGCCCTTTTCATAGTGCACATCGGGCTTCATGCCTGTGGGGATTGAGTAATCGCCGCCGATATAGGTCTCGCCCCGTCGGGACTGCATAGCGCCCGGATGACAGATACTTGTGCCACGGCCATTTCCCGCGCAAGTCTCCGACTTAGGCGTCTTAGTGAATGAATGCACCCCTTCTTTTTGGGTTGGCGTATAGTGGCAGTCGAGGCAGCCTGCGTGGCAGACGTTACACAATTTTTGTTTGTCCTCTGCCTGTTGATGGCTAAACGATACGTTTAGATTGCGAACGATGTCTGAGGTATTTTTATACGAAAAGCCCGCGCCGGATAGTTCATTTGATGAGGGCAGGTCGGCAAACGAAGGGCCGCAGTTGTGCGGGCCATAGGGCGCTGTCCATGTCCTCATATAGCGCTGTCGGAAGTTAATGCCCATCGTTGATTTCTTAAACTGGCCTAATTCCTGAGGGTGGCAGTTGGACTTGCCGCAGGTCTTTTTTGCGATGTCGGGGTCGAAATTTAGGGTTTGCAGATTTCTATCGTGCCAGAGCAGGTTTCTAATCTCCTCAGGGACGGCAAGCTGGCCGTTTTGGGTGGATTTTGGCAGGAGTTCATATATCTTATTATCGCCGGAGGGCAGAATGGGACCGTTAAAAATCGCCTTCCTGTTTAGGACATTGCCGTTTTCAGAGACTATAACGGCCTTAAGCATCCCCTTATGCGCTATGTCTTTATTGTTTGACCTGCCGTTTCCAAGATGGCAGTCGCGGCATTCAATATCAGGGTGTTTGCTCTGCCTTTGGACAGCCTCTTTTGTGATATAAAAATGAGGTACACCCTCGGCCTCCATATGCTGTTTATCTGCATGGCACTTGACGCAGCCCTCAGAGGTCACCTGCATTGAGCGATAGACAAGCTGGATAACTATCATCAAGACCAGCCACAATGCCACTGCAAGCCGCAGCGGAGTCAATCCCTCTGCGATAGAACCAATTGGCCTGCGAAAGTTAATTTTAGACATAGCCCTGTATAGCTAATGGAATGGCTCCTGGGGAGGGATTCGAACCCCCGACCAAGTGGTTAACAGCCACCCGCTCTGCCGGCTGAGCTACCCAGGAACATCTTATCAACACATGATTGTAGCATATTTCAATGGTATTTTCAATTAATTTCCTGACAATCTGAAACTTTTCATACGCGCATATCGCGCCCCTTCCGGCATAAGCTCGCTTTTCATAAGCGCAATCTCATCTACAGCGCATATCCCGAAATCTCTGTCTGAAAGACTAACCAGTTTTTCGTAGATCTCATCATAACCCTTCAGGTTTTTCACACGGGCAATTGTCAGGTGCGGTGAAAATGGGCGATCTTCTTTCTTTATGCCCATCTTGGAAAGCCGCTCATCAATTTCAGCGGCAAGGGCCGCCAATGCCGGGGTTTTCGTTATGCCTATCCATATTATATCGGGGCGCTTCAGGCTTGAAAATGCGCCGATTTGCTTTAGCTCAATCTTAAAAGGCGCGCATTGCGATGTAATTTCGGCAAGCGCCTCAGCAATTTTCTCTATGCCGGTCTCATCCACGCTTCCAAGAAATTTTATGGTTAGATGAAGGTTTTCCGGCCTTACCCATCTGACGCCGGTGCGTGCGTATTTAAGAGCGTCTGTCATTCGGCCAATCTCCTCTTTCTGCGAGTTGGCTATGTCTATTGCTATAAATGACCTGATCATCAGAAAAACCTCATCCTTGTCGCTATCTGCAATATTATATTTACATAGAGGCCGGCAGCCACATCGTCAAGCATCACGCCCAAACCGCCCCGTATGCGCTCCATATAATTGACCGGCGGCGGTTTTATTATATCAAAGCCCCGAAACAGAAAAAACGCCAGCGCCAAAACAACAAATCCCTTGGGCACATACAATATGGATATAAAAAAACCCGCAACCTCGTCAATTACGATTCGTCCGCTGTCCTTCTCGTTAAAATACCCCTCGGCGGCATGGGCTGCCACAGTGCCTATGACAATTATGGCGGCGGTTATGACAAGAAGCGTAAAGTCCGCCGGCCAAAATGCCACAAAGAATATAAACGCCGCCAACGTCCCGAAAGTGCCGGAAGCAATAGGCGCGTAGCCGACAAACCATACCGTCGCTATGTTTGAGAGTATCCTCTGCGTCAGACTACTCTTCAACTATTTTGTGCGTGTACTCAACTGGCACGCCGCCGTCAATGGTCGCCTTTACTGAGCAGTATTTTGTCATTGACAGCTCTACGGCGCGCACGACGGCCTCCTCGGAGATGTTTTTCCCCTTCACAACATACTCTACAACGACCTTCTGGAAGCGTTTCGGATGAGCCGCGGCCTTATCGCCCGTGACGTTGATTTCAAACCCTGTCACTTCCTGTTTCTTTTTCTTCAGGATTGATATTACGTCCATTGCGGAACAGCCCCCTGTGGCGATTAACAGAAGCTCTGAGGGCCTTAGGCCGGCGTCATCGCCGCCGGCTTCATGGTCGCCGTCTATCACGATGGCGTGTCCTGAGTCGGCCTCCGCTACAAATTTCATTCCATTGACATAGGTCAGCTTTGCCTTCATAATAAAACCCTCCTTAGTCGTAAAGCATTAATCGTTTTATCGCCGATGCAGAGCCAGTTTCGTCGTCAATATTAATTATGACGGCGCAAAAGACTCCTTTGCCGCCGGCAACTTCATATTTAACAGGGATTTGAGTCAGAAATTTTTCGACTATCTGCGCCGCGTTGACCCCTATGACGCCGTTAGCCGGGCCGGTCATCCCAACGTCTGTAATATATGCCGTATCATGTGACAATATTCGTTCGTCTGCCGTCTGGACATGTGTGTGAGTGCCTATGACGGCGCTGACTTTACCGTTGAGGTAGTAGCCGATTGCCTGTTTTTCTGACGTCGCCTCTGCGTGCATGTCAACTATTATAATGTTGGTATGGCGTCTCATCTGCTCGATAGCCGGCATAACCGTCCTGAACGGGCAGTCCGCAGGGGTCATAAATACCCTGCCGACGAGATTTATTACGCCTGCCTTGAGACCGTTTTTCAGGCTATAGACAATGCTTCCAAAGCCCGGCACTCCGGGGGCAAAGTTCAGCGGCCTTAGAATCCTGTCATCTTTTGAGACATAGGAGACGGCCTCTTTCTTATCCCAAACATGGTTTCCCGTTGTGATGACATGAACTCCGCTGTCAAAGAGTTCTGTGGCGGTTTTCTCTGTTATCCCAAACCCGCCCGCGGAGTTCTCGCCGTTAGCAATGACAAACGATATGCCCTCGCTCTCTACAAGCTCTGCAAGATAGTGGCGTACCAAGACCCTGCCCGGCCTGCCGATGACATCTCCGATAAATAATACGTTCATTACTTTGCGTACTCTACGAAGCGCGCCTCTCTGATAACCATAATTTTAATCTGGCCGGGGTAGGTCATCTCGGATTCTATTTTCTTAGCTATTTCGCGCGAAATCAGGTGGGACATCTCGTCGGTCGTGTCCTCTGGCTTCACTATTATGCGCACCTCTCTGCCTGCCTGAATGGCATAGCACTTTTCGACGCCCTGGTAGGACATCGCAATCTCTTCCAGTTTTTCAAGGCGCTTAATATAATTTTCAATGCTCTCGCGCCGTACGCCTGGGCGTGCGGCCGACAGGGCGTCAGCCGCCGTTACAAGGGCTGATTCCACGCATATAGGGTCGCCGTCGCCGTGATGGACCAACATGGCGTTGATAATGCGCTCATCTTCGCCATATTTCCTGGCAATAGATGCTCCGATTTCGTGATGTGCGCCCTCAAACTCATGATCAACCGCCTTGCCTATGTCATGAAGCAGACCGGCGCGCTTGGCAAGCTTTACATCAGCCTTCAGCTCTCCGGCCATCATTCCTGAAAAATATGCCACCTCGCGCGAATGCTGCAGGACATTCTGGCCATAAGAGGTCCTGTATTTAAGTCTGCCTAAGAGCTTGATAAACTCCGGATGTACGCCGGTAAGTCCTAAATCGAAGACGGCCTTCTCGCCCTCTTCTCTCATGGCATTGTTGACCTCTTTGCGTACTTTCTCCACTATCTCCTCAATTCTCGCAGGGTGAATCCTGCCGTCTGAAATAAGCCGCTCAAGAGAAATCCTTGCTATTTCGCGCCTGACAGGGTCAAAGCCCGACAGCGTTACCGCCTCCGGTGTGTCGTCAACTATGAAGTCCACGCCGGTTGCCGCCTCAAGCGCCCTGATATTCCTGCCTTCTCTGCCTATTATTCGGCCCTTCATCTCCTCGTTTGGCAGCGTTACCGCCGTTACGGTTGCGTCGCATACGTATTCGCCGGCATATCTCTGTATGGCAAGGCCGATAATATGGCGCGCCCTCTTTTCAGATTCGTCTTTCGCCTCCTGCTCTATTTGCTTTATCAGCTTGGCTTCTTCGAATCGTATCTCGGTCTCCACTTTTTTCAGGAGCATGGACTTGGCCTCTTCTACTGTCAAGCCGGCGAGCTTTTCAAGTTTTTCGGTCTCCATCAGTATGAGCTTGTCGTATTGCTTTTCCTTCTCCGTAAAGAGCTGCTCTTTTTTGTTGAATTCCTTTTCCTTTCTCATCAGTTCGCCGTCGCGTTTTTCAAACTGGTCGAGCTTCTTATCAAGGTTTTCCTCTTTGTTTCTAAGGCGTTTTTCCATCTGGCCTAATTCGTTCCTTTTTTCCTTGATTTCTTTTTCGGACTCGGACTTTGACTGGTAACGAATGTCTTTGGCCTCGAGAACCGCCTCTTTTTTAATTCTCTCAGCCTCTTTCTCGGCATCTCTTATTACGTCTTTTTGTTTGTCCTCGAGCGATTCAAACTTCTTTTTAAATATCCCCCTGAAAAAGAGCGACATAGCAGCGCCGACTGCCGCCCCTGTCACTATGGCTATTAGTATGTATATGACACTATTCATTTGCTGTGTGCCTCCTTTGTTTTTGCCGATTTTTTATTTCAATTTCAAAACCCTGTGAAGATGGTTCATAAAATGCCTTTGGCGTCGTTAAATATGTCTGGCTGATGTAATGGCCGGGATAGTCATGCGGGTATAGATAGCCCTTTGCGCCAACCCGTAAATGGTGCGGGACAGGCTGTATCTCTTCGTTTCGCACCGCACCGAGCGCCTGCTCCACTGCCATGTAGCATGAGTTGCTCTTTGGCGCCTGCGCAATGTATATCGCTGCCTGTGAAAGCGGTATGCGCCCCTCAGGCATTCCTACCCGCTCTACAGAAAGGTATGCCGCCGCGGCAACCCCAAGCGCGTTAGGGTCGGCGTTTCCCACGTCCTCAGAGGCGCAGATGATTATCCTCCTTGCAATGAAAAGCGGATCCTCGCCGGCATTGAGCATCTTGGCAAGCCAATAGACCGCAGCGTCGCAGTCTGAGCCCCGCATACTTTTTATAAACGCAGAGATGGTGTCGTAGTGTTCAGTCTCATCATAGTATGGCGTCTTGTCAGAAATTACATCTTTGATTACATCCAAATCTATTGCGCTTAGTCCGGAGTGTCGGGCCGACAAGGCGGCCAGTTCAAGCAGATTAAGGGCGCGCCTTGCATCGCCACAGGCTATCGAAGCCATATATGACAAAGCATCTCCTGCCATTTCTAATTTGCCGTCAAATCCCCTTTTATCTGCGAGCGCCCTTTGGACAATCCCCTTTATGTCTTCAGCGGACAATGGATTAAATCTGAAAATCATCGTCCTCGACGCCAAGGCCGGCGTAAGGGCAAACGAAGGATTCTCCGTTGAAGCTCCTATTAAGATAATCCTTCCGGATTCTATGTGCGGCAGCAGGGCGTCCTGCTGTATTTTGTTAAAGCGGTGAATCTCGTCAACAAAAACAATAGTCTTAGAGGATGCGGCAACAGCCTCTCTGATATCTTTAATGCCCGCTGTGACAGCGTTAATCTCTATGAAGACTGACTTAGTCCGGGCAGCAACAATATGGGCAAGGGCGGTCTTGCCCGTACCGGGAGGGCCGTATAATACAACGGAGACAATCTTATCAGCCTCTATGATGTTATAGAGCGCCTTGCCTTTTGAAAGTATATGCCCCTGGCCGGCTATCTCAGTTAAATCCGCAGGGCGCATCCTCCACGCCAACGGCTGCTCAATGGTGCCGCCGTAATTAGTGCGTTGTCCATTAAATAAGTCCAATATATAAAATCCTTAACCAAATAGTTGCCGCGGGCAACACCCGCAGAGGGCCGCTTAGCAAAGCCGCCTTAGCCGACATGCCGCACATATGGTGACTATGGAGGGCGGGATGTAACTGGAAGAGTACCTAAACCCCGTTAATTAAAACAGCAAATCATAACTTGTAAGTCCACCGCTGCCAGACCTGCTACAGTCTGACCGGTTGTTATTTATCTGCAAACTATAACGTTTGTTATAGGGTTAACCTCCAATGCCGCTCCACTACTGCCATGTCGTCACGTCTGTATAATCAAACCCGCCCTTGCGGTGTACACAAAAAAGTTAAGTCCCTGTTTTCACAGGTGGGTGCTTCAAAGGACGCATTGGGCTTCCGCACAAGGCGGCATGCTCTCTGAGCGCCCTTACTAAGGCTCCCTTTAGTCATGCTAGTCGGAATAACTTTCTCATATAATCACCAGCAGGGCAGGCGGTCTTGCCCTTATGTTATTTTATAACAAATAACCACTACAAAGTGCAAGTAATTTCTTAATAAAAAAAACTGGAGGCAGTTGCCGTAATAACATGCCGTGGGCTATTATATAATACGTGGCGAAACAGCCGGAGCAAATGTCAGTACTTAATAATCGGAGGTTCATCTATGGACAAGCAGCGCATGCCGTTAAAAGAGGTACGTGAACTGGCGCAGAAATTTACTCCCCAGGAAATCGAGACATGTATAAATCAACAGCTTCAGGACGGACTTAACGAGTGCCGAATGGGGACTTCCACCGACTATGTTATCAACGAATTGTCAAAGGCCGAGTTTGTTCGTTCAAAAATGGAGGCGGGCGTCTCGCTAACAGACGCAATGCGCGAATTGGCAAAGAGCGTACGCCGGGCGCAAAGCGGGTTTTCAGAATAGCCCGGCGACTAAAACCACTTTATCTCAGAGGCAAAATTTTCTCTGACGGGGCCATGTCCTTGGAATTGCCTATCCAGACATGGATTTTTGTCTGTAACTGCCAGCCGGCCGGGCCGGTTATATGGATTACACAGTTCTTGTTGGGTTTCTTAAAAGCGATTATCGCGTTATTTCTGGCAAATGAGGACGCCAAAAACTCCCAGCCCTTTTTAGGCATCTGGGTCTTGAAGAATCTAATAACCGAGTCCACGGTAACATTGGCCGAGTAAACCAGTGAACCGCCGACAAAATTTGCGGTATTCATCAGGATAGACTCACCCTCGGAGAGCTTCAGCTCATCTGGAATGTCTACATCGTCGAAATCCGTACCCATTAATGAAAGCTGCGAGGGCAAAGCAGGAGGCGCAGGCTGCGGTGGAGGCGTGGGCTGGCTTTCCTGCTGGGGCTGGCCGCTGTCTCCTTTACTAAATAAATTAGACCCGGCACACCCGGCTATTATCGGAAATAACAACACCGCCATGACGAATATCTTATTTTTCATTTTTAAACTCATCCTGAAAACCTCCATAAAAATTGGTAGGGCATTGTAGCATAAAGCCGGAGACAACTTCAACTATGCCACATTTTTACGCCTTGCGAAGTATTTTGGAGAGGCAGTTCCTTTGCTTGACAGCTTTACTCAGCAAGTGGTATAATCATGCAAATGGCTTTAATACCTTTGTAAATGGGGAGGGATGTTTATGGCGGATTTAACGGTGATGGAAGGCCAGGGCAGGGACGTAAAGCGCTATGTGCTGATAGGTTCGTTTTTGGGCGGTCTGGTTGGCGCTACCGCGGCGCTGCTTTTAGCTCCTCAGTCCCCTGAAAACAGATTAAAGACGATAACGGAGATACAGCGCGACCTGTTCAGGCCGGTAAAGAACAAGTTTCGCGAGATGGTAGAACACATCGGCGATTCTTTGATAAAGGCAATAGACGACGCGGCGGCAACCGCCTCAACCAGCACACTTTACGGCGATGAGGAAGGGCCGGATATGAACGATATGGATGTATGAGGGGTCAGACTGCTGACATGGGTGTACAGTGGATATAAAACAATTTGCGCTTTGGGCGGTGGTGGTGCTCTGCGGTGTGCCGATATTGGTTCAACTGGCAAGAATGGTGGGTTCGATTGTTGAGCTTATCAGGACGACAAGTTGTTCAATCAAGGATTTTTCGGGCGAACTGTTACAGACGGTGAAGACGGCAAACAGTATATTATCAACGGTTGACGAGATGATAGTAGGGATAAAGGAGCTTGTGGCGTCTTTGAAAGAGCTTGGTGCGGGAGCAAAAAAACTTGGTGAAACGTTAAAAGACTCATCCAATTACGTTACTAAGCTGTTTAGCCAGCTGTCAGGACTGATTGCGGTAATAAAATCCACCATAGGCATATTTACTAAAGGTGTAATAAGAAAAGGAGGCCATGATGAAAGGGAATGAAAAAACAGGAGTATCGGGGACGTTGCTTGCAGCAGCGGCATTAGTTGGAAGTGTGGCTGGGGCAGCGTTGGGTCTTGTGCTGGCACCGCAGTCGGGTGACAAAACCCGCGCAAAGATTCGCGATTCGTATGGCAAACTCGTCGAAAACGTAAACTCAGTCGTACAGAAAGTTGACAATACGCTTCCTGATTTGCTGTCAAAAGTAAAATCAGAGCTTCAGGATGTGCCTGAGAATGTGAAATCTGAGCTGATCTCCCTGACAAAAGACACAGAGGAGAGAATAAGCAAGGCAGTTGAAATGAGCGGCGTATATCTTACAGATGTGAAAAACACCATTTCCTCAACTATTGACGGCGGCAGGAAGACCATCGTATCAACCATCGAAGAGGGGAAAAAGAAGATTTCAGGAAATTAATAATAGAGGTCTGAGAAACGTATAGTCGGGCGGTTGTTCGCCCGATTATTTTTTTGAGGCGGCAGTGTGGTTTTTACATAGATGCGTTCGTAGAGGCAAGAGCAATTATTAACAGGACGCTTGTTACTCTTGTATTACTTATATGGACACAACTTACTGTTAGAAGCTCTACCTCACCTTCGACAGCCGTAATTAAACAAGGCTAAGATACATTGTAAAAACAAGTGAATATGGCAGCCTGTGCCGGCAGGCGGATAAGACCAAAAATAGACAAACTATGACGCCCCGGACAACTGCCTTCCCCATTAATGAGAGATTATTGACAACCTTTGAATAACCGTAAGCGTCAGGAAAACCCCTATCTTTATAAAGGATGTCCTCTGCGTACATCGAAGACCAATCTTCCATTATGGATACCGCACAATTATTTTGTAACTACGATCACGTATTTATCCCAGATTGTCCATTAGGGGAAAGAGTCTAATGGCGGCCATTAGGAAAATAGAGC
>JAKOEO010000001.1:32974-35717 GCA_022321325.1 Candidatus Magnetominusculus sp. LBB02
GGCAACAAACTAAGCAGCTAACGCTTACTTATGATGGAGAACAAATTTACCGTGATTGTACCGCTTTCAGGTCTCGACAAAACCATTTGCCTGCTGATATACTACGTGTCGTGGGAACTATTGACAGAGACTAAGACTTAACGGCGCGGCTGCGTCTAAGGCGATAGCGCTAAAATAAATATATATTTCGGGAAATATTTTAAAATCATGGCAGAGATGAAAAAAGACGGCGGGAAGAAGCCGTGGGCAGGCAGATTTACTCAGGCTACGGCAAAGAGCGTGGAAAAGTTTACAGAGTCCATTTCGTTTGATAAACGATTGTCGAGTTTTGACATTGCCGGCTCTATCGCTCACGCAAAGATGCTCTCTGAACAAGGGATCATAACAAAAGACGAGGGCGCTGAAATCCTTAATGGACTTGAGAAGATCAGGAATGAAATTTTAGAAAAAAGAGTTGGCAATATTGAATTCGATAAATCGGTCGAAGACATTCATATGTATGTTGAGTCTGAACTTATCAAGCTATATCCTGTCTCAGGGAAAAAACTACACACAGCCCGTTCAAGAAACGACCAGGTGGCGCTGGATACCAGATTGCTCCTTAAATTCATAACCACCGTTGTTACGACGCAAATAACTTTTTTTCAACGAACGCTAATCGAAATCGCACAGATAAATATCAATACAATTATGCCCGGCTACACGCACATGCAGAGGGCGCAGCCCGTAACGCTTGCCCACCACCTGCTGGCATATGTTGCGATGTTTGAAAGAGACAAGGAAAGATACGCTGACGCAATTAAAAGAACTGACACACTTGCGCTTGGGGCATGCGCCCTTGCCGGTACGACATTAAATATAAACAGGGCGGCCGTGGCAGAGGAGCTTGGCTTTGAGCGCATTGCTGACAATAGCATTGACGCCGTCTCTGACAGGGACTTTGTCATTGAGTTCATCTCCAACTCATCAATGCTGATGATGCACCTGAGCAGGATGGCAGAGGAGCTGGTTTTATGGAGTACGAAGGAGTTTTCTTTTATCGAAATCTCTGACGCATATACTACAGGGTCGTCTATCATGCCGCAGAAGAAAAATCCCGATGTTGCTGAGCTTATCAGGGGCAAGACCGGCAGGGTTTACGGCGCGCTGGTTGCTATACTTACCACGATGAAGGCCCTTCCGCTGGCTTATAACAGAGACATGCAGGAGGACAAAGAGCCGCTTTTTGACGTTATAGATACAATAACCAACATTCTGCCCGTAATTAACGAGATGTTTAAAAACATTAAATTCAACAAAGAACTTATGAGAAAGACTGCCGCCGAGGGGTTTTCTCTGGCCACTGATTTGGCGGAGTATCTTGTTACAAAGGGGATGCCCTTCAGAGAGGCGCATGAGGTGACCGGCAATGTCGTCAGGCACTGCATTGACAACTCTAAGGACCTGCATGAACTGACTTTAGAGGAATTTAAGCGATTTTCAGAGTTAATTGGCAAGGACATATATTCGCGCCTGACTGTTGAGGCGTCTGTTAAGGGCAGGAAATCGTATGGCGGCACAGGGGAGGTCAAAGAGCAGATTAAAAGGCTTCAGAAGAAAGTTGATAAGGAATGGACGGGGAAATGAAAAGAATTATAGCGGCTGCCATCGCGGCGGCTGCATTGGCGTTCATATTGATATCATGCGGCCATAAGACAGCGCCCACGCTTAAAGACGCGGACGGCGTACAAAAGAAAGAGGCACAGCCTCAAAGGCCGCCGGACGAGTTTAATCCATACAGCGAAAACACAGACCATTTAAGGGTTCATTAACACACCATAGGGGAGCAATAATACGATGAAGGATACGATACTAAAGATAGTCAGCGACAGCATAGCTGTCAAAGAGAGATTTTTCAATGAAAACGCAGATATAGTCGCCGAGGCCGCAAAGACGATAGCCGATGCCTTCAGCAAGGGCAAAAAACTCCTGCTCTTTGGAAACGGCGGCTCCTCAAGCGACGCCTCGCACATAGCGGCAGAGTTCATTAATAGATTCAAGCGCGAACGCCCCGGCCTTCCCGCCATAGCCCTTAACACAGACATGGCCGTGATGACCTCAATCGCCAACGACTACGACTTTTCGGACGTGTTCGCCCGCCAGATAAAGAGCATCGCAGACACGGGGGACGTAGTCATCGCCATAAGCACAAGCGGCGGCTCAAGAAACGTTATGAAGGCTGTTGACGCGGCAAAGAAAAAGAAACTTACGGTGATTGCCTTTACGGGGGCTAAGGGGCTGAAATTCGCGGAGAAATCCACAATCGCCTTTGTCGTGCCCTCTGAGGACACGGCACGCATTCAGGAGACGCATATCACGATTGGTCATGTTATATGCGAGCTGGTGGAGGCACTGCTGTTTGAGTTTCCTACAAAGAAGACAAAACATGCCGTAACGACGGCGGGGCAGCCGTAGCAGCCGCTCAATGACCAGGACTGCCATAGGCATTGACCCGGGCAGCATTGTCTGCGGCTATGGCGTACTAAGAAAAGAGGGCAAGTCCATAAGCTATGTGGCCTCAGGAGAGATAGCCGTCCCCAAGGGGCAGCCGCTTCCAGAGAGATTGCGGCGTGTTTATGAGGGGCTGGCTCATGCGATAGAGACATACAGGCCGGATGAGGCCGTGGTTGAAAAGATTTTTTTTGCAAGCAACGTTAAGGCCGCCCTAAGCCTGGGGCACGCGCGCGGAGTGGCGCTGCTTTCG
>JAKOEO010000001.1:37558-56494 GCA_022321325.1 Candidatus Magnetominusculus sp. LBB02
TTATTTAGTTGAGGCAACGTTGCTCTTTCCTATAGTTTTTTCGTGAGGCAATTCGTGTTATTGAAGAAATTGATTACATATGTTACAATATAGCCATGAGCGGCCGGGTTTGGAATATACTTATAGGTATGGGAAGTTTGCTTGATATATATACAAGCGCCGATTATAGCAAATACATGCGAGAGATAAATCATTCTCCTCAAAATTTTGGCTCTTTTCAAACAGATGCTGAGAATCTCTGTGGGGATTGGATAAATGTTGGCAATGATTTGCGACAAGCCATGACTGAATTCGATGCCGAAAATACCAAAAAAACATAATAAGAAGCGAGAAAATCTTCCGACCATACCGTCTGACTCCAGCACAATACCAACCACCAGCGACAATGCTATCAACAGCGATATGCCAGATTTTCTGAATATGGCGGATAAAAATCAATTCTTGATGAGAAAAGAAAAGCAAATCACTCAACATATAGGCCCATTGCCATCTCCTGAAACTTTAGATAAATATGAAAAGGTACTGCCTGGGCTTGCAGAAAGAATCGTAAAACGTGCTGAGGATGAGCAGAAACATAGACATAGTATGGCATATGAAGAACAACAGATCGAGAAGAATCTTGAAAAAGAGAGACTTAGACAGAATGAACTTGCTTTAACCGCTCAAACAAACGATCTGAAGCTCGGTAAAATATTAGGATTTATAATTGTGATACTTGGATTCGTTGTATCAGGATTCTGCATAATATATGATGCCACTGTTCCCGCTTCAATAATTGGTGGCGGAACACTCTTACAGATAGCAGCACTTTTTGTTACCGGCAAATATGGAAAGCAGAATCAAGACTTAAAAAAGGAAAAAGGCAAAGGATAGCTGATGTAGCCACTATGCCTGTTAATGTATCAGGGACACATCCAATATACTGACTGACGTATAAAACCAAGTTGCAATCATATTAGTAAATTATCACTCACTGCTAATAGCCTGCATCCAACTGCCTTCCCTTGCCGTCATTCTGGCTTGTCCAGAATCTGTCTTTAATTGATTGCTTCTGATGATTGTGTATATTCAGAGACGTAAGGACTGATTCCGGACAAGCCGGACTGACAAAATAAGGGCGGCAATGCTGACCTCTTGACAATGCTCCATGTCATGTAAAATACTACAATGATTACAAAGCAACGGCGGCGATGTGAATTGTCAATCATAAAGCATAACCACACATGGAGGTAACTATGAGAGCTATAGCCATCAATGGCAGCCCACGGTCGGGCGGGAATACCGAGATTATGCTCAAAAAAGTGCTGCAACCACTGGATGAGGCCGGCTGGCACACCGAGTACTTGAAAATCGGAAGCCAACCAGTCAGAGGCTGCATGGCCTGCTTCAAGTGCTTTGAACTGAAAAATATGACCTGCGTTGGGCAGAAGGATGGAATGAACGACTACCTTGAGAAAATCTACGCAGCCGACGCCGTCATTCTTGGCTCTCCTACATACTTCGCCGACGTCAGCGCAGAGATGAAGGCACTGCTTGACCGCTGCGGCATGGTCTCTTTTGCCAATGACGGGGCGCTCAGGGGGAAAATCGGCGCAGCCGTAGTTGCCAGCCGCCGCGGCGGCGCTACACACGTATTTGACACTATCAATCACATGTTCCTGATGTCGTCTATGATTGTGCCCGGCTCAATATACTGGAACATGGGCATGGGGCTTGAAAAGGCAGATGTGCTCAACGACGATGAGGCTATGCGCAATATGAACCATCTTGGAAAGACCATCGCATGGCTTGGCAAGGCCATTGCCAGTTGCACTGAGCAATTCCCCACACCGCCTGTGGCAGCGCCCTAAAGATACAAAACAGCGGCACTGCATTATCATGGCCCTGACCTCGCCCTTGCGGCTGACTGACAGAGATGTCTCAACGGCTGCTTATAGTCAGGGTTTCCTGAGATTACAGGTCTGCCTGAAGCATTTGGTCTGCGTCCATCGAGCTTCGTACAAGCGGGGCAGCGGCCACTGCCTCAAAGCCCATCGCCACCGCCTCGGCCTTGTACAAATCAAAGACGGCAGGCGGCACATACTCAACAACCGCAATGTTGGCCTTGCGTGGACGTAGGTACTGCCCTATCGTGATGAAATTACAGCCGCTTGCCCTTAAATCTCTGAGGACTGCTATGACCTCGTCAAACCGTTCCCCAAAGCCCACCATCAGGCCGGACTTCACCCTTACGTTCGATGAGTATTCCCTCGCCGCGGCAAGCACCTTTAATGATACCTGATAGTCAGCCTGCGGCCTCACCTTGTAGTATAACGACGGGACGGTCTCAACGTTATGGTTAAACACGTCCGGGGCTGACGAAAGCACCGCATATAAAGCATTAAGGCTGCCCTTAAAGTCCGGCGTCAACACCTCTATCTTGGCATTGGGAAGCATATCTCTGACGGCTTTGACAGTGGCCGCAAAGTGGGCAGCGCCACCGTCAGGCAGGTCGTCGCGCGTTACAGAGGTTATCACTACGTGGCTCAGGCCCATTTCCTTTGCCGCATGAGCAACTCTGAGAGGCTCATCTCTATCAACTGGAGATGGTCTTACATGAGAGACAGAACAAAAGCCGCAGCTTCTCGTACAGTCCTTTCCCAAAATCATGAAGGTAGCGGTAGGGCGGCTGAAGCAGTGGCCGCGATTAGGGCATCTGGCCTCTTCGCACACGGTAGAGAGGCGGTTTTGGCGAAGCAGGCGCTTTGTCTTACGCAGGCCGCCGAATGTGTCTGTCTTTAACCAGTCGGGAAGTCTTTCCATATCAGTCATAATCCCCGGCGCGCTTTGCCTCTTCCCACAGGGCGTCCATTTCGGCCATTGTCATGGCGCTGAGGGGCTGTTTACTCCTATTTTTCGCAGTTTGCTCCATATATTGAAATCGCCCGATGAAGCGGTTAATGGTCTTTCTAAGCGCTTCCTCCGGATTAGTCTGAATAAAGCGCGCGATGTTTACTATGGTAAACAGGATGTCGCCAAGCTCTGCCTCAACTTTGGCAGGGTCGTTTTGAAGGGCGGCCTCTTTAAACTCGCTGATTTCCTCATCAAGTTTATCAATGACCTCGGCTGTCTTATTCCAGTCAAATCCGGCGCGCCGCGCCCTGTCCTGAATCATAAAGGCGCGCATGAGGCCGGGGAGCGTCTTAGGGATGCCGTTAAGGGATGAGTCATCATGCCTTCCCTCAGACTTTTTTATCTCATCCCACTGTTTGAGCACCTCGGCAGAGGTCTCGCAAACAGAAGAGCCAAACACATGTGGGTGGCGCGTGGTCATCTTATCGCTTATCCCCGCGATAACGTCTGAGATATCGAATTGCCCCTTTTCCTTCCCAATGCGGGCAAGAAAGAGTATCTGAAACAGCACATCGCCAAGCTCCTCACAAATCTTGGCGGGGCTGCCCTCTTCGACTGCCTCTATTAGTTCGTGCGTCTCCTCGAGCAGATACGCAATAAGCGTAGCCTCTGTCTGTTCTTTATCCCACGGGCAGCCACGCTCAGACCGCAGCGCGTCCATTATCCCAACAAGGTCTTCAAATCCACGACGCTGACTTTTCATTGACTGGATATTATCAAATAGTCGTATAGCGGTGTCAATAGCGAGGGCAAATGTGCTATTATGTGTCTAAAGTATCAAACGGTAACTCTGATAAGGTAAGTATGGTGAAACGTTATATAATTGTAATAATGTTGATTGCGGTTGTTGTGTTTTTGCCTGTCACATATGGCTGCCAAAAACAGTCTGGCCAATCGCATAAATACAATGGGCAGGTTTTAAGGCTTGCTACCAGCTCAACTACCGTTGAGTCCGGCCTGCTGGACAGACTTATCCCTGTTTTCGAGAGAAAGTATGGCGTTAAAGTAGAGATACTCATGGTAGGAAGCGGCAATTCTATAGAGCTGGCAAAAAAAGGCGCTGCCGATGTTGTTTTAATACATTCAAGAGAGGCTGAGGATAAGTTCGTATCTGAGGGCTACGGCATCAACAGGAAGGATGTAATGTATAACGACTTTATAATACTTGGCCCGCCTGATGATCCTATACATTTAAAACAGGAAAGAGACGCCCTGTCTGCTTTTAAGGCGATTTCGGACAGAAAGGCCCTTTTTATCTCACGAGGCGATAATTCAGGCACTAACGCCAGAGAAAATACTCTCTGGAAGCTGCTAAATATACATCCAGACGGCCAGTGGCATATGTCAGTTAACAAAGACCAGCTTTCGGTGATGAGGGTGGCCTCAGAGAAAAAGGCATATTGTCTGGCTGACAGGTCCACCTATCTTTTCAATAAAGAAGAGCTAAACCTCGTGATAGCCGTTGAGGGTGACAAGAAACTATTTAATCCTTACGGAGTTATTGCCGTCAGTCCGGCCAAAGTTCCCGGCGTGAATTATGACCTTGCCATGAAGTTTGTTGATTATATCACGTCTGTGGATGGACAGGAGATTATCTGCTATTACGGAAAAATGAAATACAATAAGGCATTATTTGTCCCTATGGCCACCGAGAAGTACACATGTCAGTGAAACCCTTACAAAACAAAATACTGGCTAGTTTTTTGCCTGTTATCGTGATACCGGCCACAGTTATATTGATAGTCTGTATGGCGGTAATGGAAAGACAGATCAGTGAAAGTTTCGCTTTGATGCTCGACAATGGCTTCAAGGGGGTTCATGAGGAGTTTGAATTCACAGAACATGGGCTTCTTGACAGCACCCGACACGCCGCAGCGGCGGAGGATCTAGTTAATATTACCAAACATCACAATGTAGATGCCCTGTTAAGCGAATTGCCAAATATAAGGGCCGTGTTAGGAGCAAAAGACATAAGAGTTTTCGACGATGAAGGATTACTTTTGGCTGATGGCTACTATAATGCTTCACTGGAAGGTCAAAGCGCCGCTGACAAAGATATGCTTACACGCGCACTCAGAGCAGAAGATGTAAGCGCCACAATAAGCGAGCTATCTGGGATAGAGTTTGAGGTCTTTGTACCAATCAAGGCAAGCGGTAAGCTGGTTGGTGTTTTAAATGTTACACGGCTTTTAGATTATGACTTATTGACTCACATGAAGAATGAATTTGGTATAGAAATTGTTGTTTATAACAATGACCTCCCACAGGCATCTACAATCAAAGATGCCGATATATTTTCGGGTTCTAATCTTAAGGCATTGATTGGTGAAGCAAAGACCATACAAAAGAAAATAGACAAAGAGATAACGATTGGCGGGTTAAGGTATTACGTGGCGGCCATACCTATGAAGCTCGATAACGAACGATTAGGGGTCATGGCCGTTGCGATGTCCAGCGAAAAAAGCTACAGAGAAAGGATAATACTAAAATTGGCCTTGCTGCCGACAGTATTGGTCCTACTGCTAAGCTCCTTCTATATGTCGCGCCGCGTGTCTTTAAAGGTCGTAGAGCCTATAAAACAGTTGTCTAAGGTTACACAGGAAATATCTGAAGGTTCACTCTCCACTGTGGTGGATATTAAATCTGAGGGTGAAGTCGGAGTTTTAGCTGATTCTTTCAACAAGATGCTCATAGAATTGAGAAAACACCGGGAACATCTCAATGAACTTGTCGAGGAAAAGACCCGTGAATTAACTAGGACAAACGAGGATTTGTTAAAGGAGATGATAGAGCGTAAGAAGGCGCAGGCGCAAAAAGAACTAACTTCGCGCTATCTACAAAATATCGCCGACAACGTACCTGGGGCAATATACCAGTTCAGGCTGCGCCCTGATGGCAGCGCCTGCTTTCCCTACGCCAGCGCCGCCTTCAAAGAGATTTACCGCGTTGACCCTGAGCTGGTCAAAGAAGACGCCTCTGTTGTTTTTTCCCTTTTGCACCCAGACGACTATAACGGCGTCTTTGCCTCTGTAAGGCAGTCGGCAGAGACCCTGACCCACTGGCAGCACGAGGCGCGCCTTGTGTTTGACGACGGCACAGTGCGCTGGGTGCTTGGCAACGCAATGCCGCAGCGGGAGCAGGACGGCTCTGTGCTCTTTCAAGGCTTCATCACAGACGTTACAGAGCGCAAGCATATGGAGATGAGTTTATCAGAGAAATTAAGCTTGTCTAAGTTGATATCAGAAATAGACATTATTCTGTCATTGAATAAATCAATGGGCGATATGCTGCAAAGATGCAGCGAACTTATAGTTGAATACTTAGAAATGGCATTTATTCGCATATGGATTATAGATGAAAGTACTAACAGCCTTGAGCTGAAATCAAGCGCGGGCATATATACCCACATCAACGGAGGCCATGCGAAAATACCGGTTGGAATGTATAAAATAGGTCTGATAGCGGAAGAGGCAAAACCTCATCTGACTAATTCTGTGCAAACCGACCCGCGCGTCAGCAATAAGGAATGGGCTTTGAAAGAAGGCATGGTAGCGTTTGCGGGATATCCATTGATATTTGAGGAAAAGGTATTGGGAGTTATCGCAGGATTTTCAAAGTCTGCGTTAAGCAATTCGGTTCTTGAAGTACTGGGGTCTATTTCATACAATATATCCATTGCGGTAAAAAACAAACAAGCGGAAGACGAGCTGCATCGAGCCAAAGAGTACGCAGAGAACACTGCCAGAGATTTAATAGTAATCAATAGCGAATTGGAAGACGAGATACACAAACGCAAGCAGATTGAGGCGGCCTTAGTTGAGCTGAACAGGACGCTGGAAGAACGCGTAAAGGATGGAATCAACAAAATAGTATATCAAGAGCAGATGCTCATTCAGCAGTCGAAAATGGCGGCAATGGGCGAGATGATTGGGCTGATTGCCCATCAGTGGAGGCAGCCGCTTAATGCCATAGGTTTAATGGTGCAGGATTTAAAGGACGCCTACGCCTTCGGCGAGATTGATCAGCCTTTTATAGAACAACTTGTCAATGCTGCAATGACTCAGATTAACTTTATGTCAAAGACCATAGACGATTTCAGAGACTTCTTTAAACCATCCAAAAAGAAACTGCGCTTTAACGTAAAAAAAAATATAGAGGAAATCCTCTCAATGTTTGCGCTGGTCTTCAATAAGAGCGATATAGAGGTCTCAATGACAGCCGCCTCCGATATTGCGCTATTTACAGAGGGATACCCAAATGAATTTAAACAGGTTGTCCTTAACATCATTAATAACTCAAAAGACGCCATTGCCTCCAAAGAGCTGATAAAGCGGGGGCAGATAGAGATAGCTATCGGCAATGACAGAGATAAGATAACAATCGCAATACGAGACAACGGCGGCGGCATTCCACCTGATATCATAGGTAAAATATTTGAACCCTACTACACGACAAAGGGAAAGGAAGGCACAGGGCTTGGCCTGTATATGTCAAAAACCATAGTGGAGACGAATATGGGCGGCACTCTGGCCGTCAGTAACACAGGAGACGGGGCGGAGTTTGTTATAAGTCTAAACGCCGTTGACAGCCGCTAAGCGCTGATGTATCAGCAAATGATTGGAAATCTCTATATCCATATCCCGTTTTGTCTGAGGAAATGCCCGTACTGCGACTTCTTTTCGATACCGTATGACAAAGAGATGGAAGGACGGTATTGCAGCGCCCTCATGCATGAGCTTACGCTGCGAAAAGACGCAATCTGCCCACTCAATACTATCTATATTGGAGGCGGCACGCCCACTGTCTTTGAGGCAGGGACGATTGCACGGCTTATTGAGTTTATTAACAGTAATTTTGGCATAGAAAACGGCGCTGAGATTACGCTGGAGGCAAACCCATCAAGTGTCAGCGACGAGAAACTCCGCCTGCTTAGAGATTGCGGCGTAAACAGGATAAGCATAGGCATACAGTCCTTTGACGACATGGAGTTAAAGGCGCTGGGAAGGCTGCACAACTCAACCGAGGCCGCGGCGGCCATTGATATAATCAGGAAATATTTCGGCAATTTCTCTATTGACCTTATCTATGGCGTGGAGGGGCAAGGGGTTGAAGGCTGGCTGCGGTCAGTCAGGACGGCTCTGTCGTTTTCCCCTCTTCACATATCTGCATATGAGTTGACCCCTGAGCCTGCCACGCCATTTGGCAGGCGGGTAGTCGAAGGAGATGTCAGCCTTCCCGTTGAGGACGATATTGCGGCAATGTATGACGGGGCGGCTCTTGCGTTTGCCAGGGCTGGACTGTGCCACTATGAGATATCAAATTTCGCCGTGGATGGCTTTCAATGCCGCCATAATCAAAACTACTGGCGGCGCGGCCTCTACATAGGAATTGGGGCAGGGGCGCACTCTCATTTGACCTGCACTTACAACAACACCGTGAGGTCTTCAAACTCAGCCGACATTGCAAAATATTTAAACGCGATAGAAAATAACACTCTGCCAACTGATGAGACCACCGTTATTGATGAGCGGCAAAGGCTGAAAGAAACAATATTCCTTGGACTCAGAACGGCACAGGGCATATCTGCGGCAGAGGCCGACGTTGATTGTTCAGAATTACAGCCGTTCATAGAACACGGCCTTGCTGACCTTGACGGTGGGAGATTTAAACTGACGAGAAAGGGGTTTCTCGTCAGCAACCAAATCATAGGCCGGCTTATAGCAAAGATTTAGAGGTTATTCCCCTAAGAGAGTTTGAAATGTCTGATGGTGAAGCTCTTCCTCGGCAAGAATTTGCTCGAATAAGAGTCTTGTAGTGGAGTCGGTCTCGTCGTTTGCCTGTTTGATAATTTTCTTGTAGAGGGCGATAGCAAATTCCTCCTCGGCCACATCCTTTTTGATTATCTCCTGCTCAGTGCCGGTGATATCAACGGGGGCGGGGGTAGTTGTAGGCACTTCGCCAAGGTAGACAAGCCTCTCCGCTATTTTCTCTGCGTGGAGCATTTCAGCGATGGCTATTGCCCGCAGCTCAGTGCCAATGAACTTGGCCCTTTTTCCTTTTATCATTATGTGCTGAAACATGTACTGAATACTAACCTTGAGTTCCCTTGAGATTGCCTCGTTCATCAACTTTTTCAGCTCAGCGCTTGCCATAATTTAGTTCCTCCTGTTCAGTAATGAGAAATTTTAGTCAGCCTTGTCGGCGCCGGAATTGGCACGGGGCAGTCCTATTGAGTCATGTTCCTGGACTAAGAGCCACGCCCCGCCTCTCCTTTCAAATGTGGCCGTTGATCTTATCTTTGCCGATACGGTTTTACCGTCAATTGTAACCGAGCAATCGCTAAGCTGCGCTGTCCATGCCACCCTTATGTCGTTGCTGACATGCACCTGCTCATCCATCAGCGTGCACTTGTATGTTTCCTTCATTGCAGCGGCTTTTTTCATATGAGCCATAATCTCATCATATCCAATAATGTAATCGCCGGCCATGATGTCAACGGCGACAACATCGGCGTCATGGGCAACATACTTGAAAAATCCCTCTATATCGCCATGCAGAAATGCAGTGTTCATATCAAACAGAACCTTCTTCACCTGCTTTACAAACACATCCATTCCTATAGGCTTGCCGCTGCCGCACATAGCGGGTTCGCTCATAACAAGAACTATAAGCGTGACAGTAAAAAGGTATAGCAGTTTCTTTATCACCAATTTCTCCTATACAGCCTTCGCATTAATTACTTAGTTGGCGTTCCAAGTGAATGGTGGGCCTGGATGACGAGCCACTTGCCGTCTTTTTTTACTTCAACGGCTGTTGTGCGCATAGTGACATTGCTGCCGCCTGCCGTCGGGGTGCATTCGCTTTTCTGGGCTATCCACGCCACATCGCTTGACTTGTTGAGATTAATAGACTGTTCGATAGTGCGGCACTTGTACGCGTGCACCTGGGCAGCCTTTTTCGCGGCGTTTTTGACGTTTTCATATCCGACATAAAAACTGCCGTCCTCAACCCCTATGAGCGTGAGGGCAGCGTCTGAGGCGATGTTGCTCATCATGGAGTCTATATTGCCTTTTTCGTATGCCTCATTAACTGCGTCAATGGTCTTTTTTGCCTGCGTCTTACCAGTCTCGGCGGCAAATAACTGGCCGGACTGCCATAGCAGCGCCGTGCTTGATGCTATAGCCGCACCGGCTAAGAGTATCTGTGCCGCTAATTTCTTCATAATAGGTGACCTCCGGTTAGTATGTGGTTAAGCCATGTGTGGCCCATGTAATGCTAATATATTTGCCGCTGCCGTGTCAACACTACCCATGGCTTGACACTGTTTCAGGAACCAGTACGTTTAGATATACTCATTATGTTAAAATAGGGCACATTCCGATATGAGGTGAAGCGTATGAAAAAAGAAGCAGTGATTCAGGCGTTGAGGGCGGCAATGGAAGAGTCTCTTGTTAAATATAAGGCTTATATAAGGGGCATTTTCGGCTCTGTTGCAAGGGGAGATGCATGTGAAGACAGCGATGTTGATGTACTTGTTGATTTTACGGAAAAGGCAGATTTATTCGATTATGTAGGTCTTGCGTTGTTTCTTGAGGAAAAGTTGAACAGGCCCGTGGATATTGTGCCAAGCGATACTATCAGGAGCGAAATCAGAGATAATGTCATTGAGGAAACTATTTACATATGAGGAATGCATCCCTATATTTGAAAGACATTCTTGAGTCAATTGAGTTTATTGAGCAGTTCGTAGCTGGGATGGGGCTTGAGGATTTTAGGATAGACGTAAAGACAGTTGATATTTAAGGTTAAGTTTCCGAAAATACATGGTTTAGCCGGTAACTACTAATTTTTCATGATGGCGTCTATCTTAAAATTAGGTCTAATCCCTAATTTTGACTGTAGCAGGTCGCAAAACCTGTTATATGTCCTGTGGGCCTCCATGGGAAGCCCCATCCTGCCGTAGCAGACAATCAGTGACTTATAGAAATTCTCTGCAAGGTCATCCACTTCAATGCCCTGCAGGCAGTCGCTCTGGCAGTATCTGAAATCAAGCATGATTTTTTGGTCAGAATATATCACCGCCTCGTTGTTTCCTAAAAATTGCCTGAGCCTGTGAATGGTGGTCTTCAGAGATATATGCACATCGTCGCCGTCCGCGTCAGGCCAAAGAATGTCGGCAATGTATGAATCACTCACACCGACAGTGCCAAAGGCTATCAGCGCCTTAAGCAGGGCTAAGACAGTCTTTTGGGACTTGCCCTTAGAGACGACGGGCTTGCCGTCATTAATAATCTCAAAGCGGCCAAGCGTTGAAAACTTAAACTGAAACGGCCACGCTATAAGCTCATATGAAGGCCACTCCGGCAGTACAGAAAGGCCGCCGCGACAACAAATTGTCTCCACTAGGCCTACCCTGTCGTCATTCCGGCTTGTCCGGAATCTTATTTTGGCTTGCAGATGCGTAGAGACAGATTCCGGACAAGCCGGAATGACAGATTTAGTTCATTAAATGCTATATTATGAATTAGTCTGACTCTGAAATCACAACAAATTGCATATAGTGCGTTCGCCCTGTTAAGGGAATAGGGCAAGGGCTTCCATCTTTTCAAATGCTTCCCGCAGCTCTTTTGTCGTTTTTTGAGCGTCGTCCTCAGATTGCCCTCTGATCATATAGTAGTATTTTATCTTAGGCTCCGTTCCCGACGGCCTGACTACAACTTTAGAGCCTCCATGAAAATGAAACGAAAGCACATCTGAGGGCGGCAGACCGTCAATGCCAGCTTTGTAGTCTTTGATTTCCAGAATTTTAACAGAGCATGGCAGGCGCCAGTGCTGGCCTCTCATAAACTCCATGACAGATTGAATGTCCTTCTGCCCCTCCTGACCCCTCATCGTAACAGAGACAAGGGCCTCGCTGAAGAAGCCATATTTGTCGTAAATCTGTTGCAGCCTCTCATAGATAGTCAAACCAAGGGATTTGTAATAGGAGGCCATCTCACAGATTAAACTGGCGGCAAGGACGGCGTCCTTGTCACGGGCGTATGTGCCGCGAAGATAGCCATAGGATTCCTCCGCGCCAAATATAAAATCCCTTTCAGGGTTGTCCTTAATCCAGCGCCCGATATGCTTAAAGCCGGTCAGGACATCTACGCACTCCACAGAATAATCATCGCAGACAGCCTTAATCAGGCTGGTCGTAACGATGGTCTTAATGACCGCCGCCCTGCCGCTATGCAATGTGCCTGACTCTGACATGCCTGCTAAGATATAATCAGTCAGGAGCGCCCCTGTCTGGTTTCCATTTAATAAGACATGTCTGCCGCTTAGGTCTTTAACGGCAACGCCAATCCTGTCGCAGTCCGGGTCTGTGGCAAGCACGACATCGGCGTTTGACTTTGCGGCGTAACTAAGGGCAAGAGTAAAACTCTCCCGCTCCTCGGGATTTGGCACATGTACGGTCGGAAAACTGCCGTCGGGGCTCTCCTGTTCTTTAACGATGTGTACTGCACTAAAACCCTTTCTTCTGAGCACATCGGGAATCAGCCTGTAGCCTGCGCCGTGAAGCGGCGTATAGACAATCTCAATAGCGCCGGTAACTGGACGTACAGACTGCCTCAGGACTTCAACGATATATGCCTCGTCAATCTCATGGCCGACGAATTCGATTAATCCACTTTTTAAGGCGTCGTCAAACGGCATAACAGGTATGGCCGCAATATCGGTTATCATATTGACTTCGTTTATAATGTTTAAGTCGTGAGGGGGGACGATTTGGCCGCCATCGCCGAAATATACCTTGTAACCGTTATATTCAGGGGGATTGTGCGAGGCTGTGATGCACACGCCGGCGGCTGCCGCTTTATGCCGCACGCAGAAAGATAATTCCGGCACAGGCCGCAAGGTCTCAAACAGGTAAGTCTTAATGCCGACGGCAGAGCACACGCACGCAGTCTCTCTGGCATACGCCTCGGAGTTATGTCTTGAGTCATAGGCAATGCAGACGGTAGTTGAATGGCAGCCATAGAGTTCCAATAAATACCGCGCCAGCCCATATGTGGCTATTCTCACAGTATAGACATTCATCCTGTTTGTGCCGGCGCCCTGAACTGCTCGCAGCCCCCCCGTGCCGAATTCAAGCTGCCTGTAAAACCTGTCAGTTAGTTCAAAGGAGTTGGGGCTGTCTAACAACCCCTGAATCTCCAGTCTTGTCTTTTCGTCAAACATGGGAAGGCTTGCCCACTGCCTTGCCCTGCTGAGAACGAGTTCACTTATCAATGTATCCTCATATTGACATTCTAATAGATTACAAGTATTATATTCAATGAGGGCCGCAAAAAATCGGACGGCTTAAAGAGATAAGAGGAGGCAGTTAAGTGGCAGAGGAAAAAGAGCCGCAGTTGGATATAGCTAATTTTATTGATTTCATAAAATCTTCCTTTAACGCTACATTAGAAAACATATATGAAATACAGGAACTCAGCGAAAAAGTCCTTGCCGAAATATCGAGAAACGAAAAGATTATTCACGATGACGCGGAAAAGGCGCTGAGGGATTTTCTCAACATATCGAAACAAAGCAGGGAAGAGTTTAAAAATGTGATGGAACACGGTTTCAGGCAATTGGAGAACATATTTAAGAAGAATTAAACGCCATGCGGCCACTGCCTGCCCCCCGTGAAGCCCCCAGCACAAGCGCCGCAGCCAAAACAATATGAAAAAAGGATATTTTGGAAAATACGGAGGCAGATATGTGCCGGAGACGCTGATTCCAGCCCTTGAGGAATTAGATGACGCCTTTATTGCATTTAAAGCGGACAAGGGGTTTCAGACGCGGTTAAAAGAGCTGAATGCCTCCTATATAGGCCGTCCTACGCCGCTTTTTTTCGCTGAAAAACTTACCGCTAAATTAGCCGGCGCCAGAGTTTATCTTAAACGTGAAGACCTTGCGCACACCGGCGCACACAAGATAAATAACGCCGTAGGGCAGGCGCTGATGGCAAAGCAGATGGGCAAGAAAAGGCTTATTGCCGAGACTGGCGCCGGGCAGCACGGCGTTGCCACGGCCACGGCGGCGGCGCTCTTTGGCATGGAGTGCGAAATATACATGGGCGCTGTTGACGTTGTACGGCAGTCTTTGAATGTCTTTAGGATGAGGCTGCTTGGGGCGAAGGTTACAGAAGTTCAACTAGGCTCGCAGACGCTGAAAGACGCAATAAACGAGGCGCTGAGGGATTGGACGGCCAATGTCTCCACGACCCATTACGTGATGGGTACGGTCTTTGGCCCGCACCCTTATCCAACAATAGTCAGGGAGTTTCAATCAATAATAGGGAAAGAGGCAAAGCGGCAGATACTAAGGGCCGAGGGCCGTATGCCGGACTGCCTTATTGCCTGCGTAGGCGGCGGCAGCAATGCGATGGGCCTGTTTCATGCCTTTTTAACAGATAAGCGAGCGCGAAATATAAACTACATCGGCGTTGAGGCCGGTGGAGAGGGCATTGCCTCAGGCCGTCATGCCGCCCGATTTGCCGGAGGCGTGGCGGGAGTGCTGCAGGGCACTAAGAGCTATTTGCTTCAGGATGACAACGGCAATGTCCTCGGTACGCATTCAGTGTCAGCAGGGCTTGACTATGCCTCGGTAGGCCCTGAACATGCCTGGCTGCATGACACTAAAGCTGTGAAATACACATATGCAACAGATAAAGAGGCACTTGGTGCGTTTGAAACGCTGGCCCAAACGGAGGGCATAATACCGGCCCTTGAGTCGTCGCACGCTGTGGCTGAGGCATTAAAGGTAGTGCCGCGGCTGCCTAAGTCGTCAATTGTTATAGTAAATATATCAGGAAGAGGCGATAAAGATGTCGAGCAGGCGGCGAAAATTCTATCGGGCGGACAGGTTTTGTCTTAAATTGCCTGATAGAATTGCGGCATGGTTGATTTTTATTTAATGGTTATGTTAAAAAATATATTACTTGACGATACGGAAAATTCACAAACAGGAGGGTACTGGGTTATAGATGAACTACTACGAAAACATAGTGATACTTGATGCGGCGCTGGAGGACACGGGCATAGACGCTGCCGAGAAGCGCATAACAGACCTGATAGAGAAGATGCAGGGTGAGGTGCTGAAACACGAAAGATGGGGCAGGAGAAAGCTGGCGTATGAAATAAATAAGCATGAGAAGGGCTACTACCTGTTTTTTGTGTTTAAGTCGCCGCCAGCGGCGATAAAACCGCTTGAGGAGTTGTACAAGGTGTTTGACCCTGTGTTTAAGTTTATGATAATCAAGCTGAGAAAACAAGAGGTCATAGCGCTGAAAAATTCCATGCAGGCAAGTGAAGCGAAGGCTGCCCAGCAGTCTGCGCAAAGCGATGCGCCTGTTGAAGAGGCCGCCCCGACCGCGGCGGCTGCGGCAGACGCCCCTTCAGGCACGTAGGAACGAGGGATAATCAATGTATAACAAGGTTATTTTTATGGGCAATCTTACGCGGGACCCGGAGTTACGGTACTCGCCGCAGGGTGTGGCCTTTGCAACTTTTGCCATTGCGGTAAACTCTAAGGCAAAGCAGGGTGATGAGTGGAAGGACGAAGTATTGTTTATGGACATAACCGTCTTAGGCAAGCAGGCGGAGAGCTGTGGGGAGTATTTGAGCAAGGGCAGCGGCGTATTGGTAGAAGGAAGGCTGAGAGAGAGGAAGTGGGAGACTGACGGGCAGAAGAAGAGCAAGTTTGACGTACTTGCCCAGACGGTCAGATTCCTTCCAAGACGAGGCGAAGCGGCGGCAAAGGGCGGACGCGGCGGGGACTTACCCCCTGATGAGGTATCGGACCTTGAACCGTTTTAATAAACTAATTTTCGGGAGCGTATTCTAATGGTACAAAAGGGTAAAGGATCGGAACATGTAAAGTACAAGAGATTTATGAGGAAGAAATTCTGTAGATTCTGCGCGGAGAAGACCCCGTTCATAGACTACAAGGACACGAGAACTCTTAAATCGTATATAACGGAAAGGGGCAAACAGCTTCCTTCCCGTATGACCGGCACATGCGCGCGCCATCAGAGGGAACTTACTGAGGCTGTTAAGAGGGCAAGGAACATAGCGCTGTTGTCGTTTATGGAAAAATAGCGCCGTGCGCGTGCCAAAGACATGGATACATTTTATATCGGCCAGAATACTGGACGACCTGAAAAAGGGCGGCCTTATTGAAAGCGCGGTATCGCATGAGGAGCTGCTTCATGCAACTGAAGAGGTTATTCTCTATGAGATGATGGCCGAGGATAGATTAAACGACGAGGTGCGTGAGATTTTGCGGTCATACGAGGGTGAGATAGAGAAAAAGCGCCTTGATTATAAGTCTCTTTTTGATATGACAAAGAACAAGCTTGTCAAGGAAAGGAATATAGTCATATGATGCTGTCTGACGATAAAATAAGCCATTTGTCCCATATCCTGCTAAGCGCGCTCAAGGAAAAAAAATTAATCTCTACGAAGGTAGATGATTCTGTAATTCGCAAAGAGATAAAGAAATCAATTGCGGCGGAGATTAAAGCAGGGGACGATGTTGACGCCTCTGTGAGAAAGAAGCTATCTTCTTTCTCCCGGAAACTCACAGAGGGAAGTTCCGAATGGGAGATATTATATAAGAAATTCTATGCCGAGGAAAGCTCAAAAAAGGGCAGGTAGCAAAGCGGCGGACGGTGAGATTCCAGTTATAACCGGGGCGTTTGTCAAAAGGGAAAAGCAGAAGGCGCGTATAGTGCGTCAAACCCAGTGGTGGAAGGACAAATGCGCAGCAGGTACGTGCCACTACTGCGGCAATGGTTTTCCGCCGTCGGAACTCACGATGGACCATATAATTCCAATCTCGAGGGGCGGCATGTCCGTCAAATCCAACCTCGCCGCGGTGTGCAAGGCATGTAATACAAGGAAGAGTCATTCGCTGCCGTGGACGGATACTAAAGTTACGGATTCAGACCCGGAAGTTGTTGTAAAGACGCCCTCAGACAAATGGAAATGATGTCTGCTACTTTGCTGTGACACGAAATTGGGTAGTATTGATTTTATATCATGCTAATGTGTAACATAGAGCCTGTGAGCGGGGGTGTGTCTTACGTATTATGAAAAAAACTCTGGTTGATTATTTACTTCAGAGCATTCGTTCGGGCATTGTGGCGCTGAACCATCAGGGAATGATCGTTTACGCCAATGACCCTGCTATGAAAATACTTGGGTTTGATGAGGAACAGCTTTGTGGCAGGAGTTGGGGGGAGTTATTTCCTATGACAGAGAAAAACTCCGAATTCAATAAGATAATTGCTGACGCCACAGAGAACGAGAAGTTGACCATTCACAGGGAGGTCAGCTATGTCTCTGCAATGTACCAACTTTACCATCTTTCTGTTACCACTTCCTTTCTGCACGAAAAAAAGACAATCTCCGGCATTATTGTCCAATTTGACGACATCACAGAACTTGCGGATTTAAGACGCCGTGAAAGGCTTATCAACGAAGAGAGACAGCGCCTTTCGCTTGAGATGGTTGACAGCATGAAGCAAATCTCCCTATCTGTCGCCCATGTCATTCTCAATCCGGTTGCCAGCATTGGCGGCTTTGCCCGACTTATTATGAAACGCGTAGAAGAGAATAATCCACTCAGGGAATTTCTTGAAAATATTGACGAGTGTGCCCTGAGGCTTGAAAATATTGTTAAATCATTCAAGGAATATACATCCATCAAAACCGTAAACTACGAGATTATCAACCTCTCATCATTCATCGAGTGCATACGGCCTAAGGTTGAGTTAATTGCCAATAAGTTTGAAAAGGAGATTCATTACCATGTTGACATCGAAAACCATGTTACCGCTTATATAGACCCTGTACTTTTTACAATTGTCTTTGATGAGATAATTATGAATTCCATAGAAAGCATTGAAGACAGCCTCGGCGAAATCGAGATAGCCGTCTATAAAACCGTGTGCGGCATTATTATTGAAATTAAAGATACCGGTTTTGGAATAGACATAAGACATGTCTGCCGCGCCTTTGACCCGTTTTTCACTACTAAGACCAGCAACAACGGCATCGGCCTGTTTAAGGTCAAAAAGATAATCGCTGAACACCGCGGCACAATCACAATCCAACGCCGTGAGGTCGTTGGCACCAAGGTAGTAATTCACCTGCCTGCAAATGATCCAGCGGTCTATAGCTACTAATCAATGAATGTTCGGCTGTTGGCCCGGCCAAGCGATATTAATATCTCATAAGATATTGTCCCGGCCCATGCCGCAAGCTCAGAGGCGGTTATTTCCCTGCTATCTTGCCGCCCGATGAGGACGACCTCCGCACTTTCTTCTATATTGCTCAGGCCGGTCAAGTCCACCATCGCCACGTCCATGCAAATCCTTCCTATGATGGGGGCAAACTGGCCGTTTATCAATACATGCGCCTTGTTTGAAAGCGCCCGCGGGTAGCCGTCTGCATAACCCGTGCTGACTACGCCTATGAGGCTTTCGCGCTTGGTTACGAAGGTCCTGCCATAGCTGATAGACCTGCCCGCAGGTACCTGTCTGATATGAAGAAGGCGCGACTTAACCGTCATCGCCGGTATGAAGGCCGCCGTGTCAGGATGTGGAAAGCCCGGCTCAAGGGCGTTTGAGCCGTATAGTATCAGGCCAGGTCTTACAGCGTCGAGATGGCTTGCCGGGAAGGACATCACGGCAGCACTGTTTGCCATGTGCCAAACCGCGTCCTGAAATAAGCCGGTGAGCTCTGACTTTAATCCCCAAAATCTCTCAAACTGAAGCTGGGCATAGCTTCTGTCTTTTAAGTCGGCCTCAGAAAAATGGCTCATAAATCCCGCCACCCTCACCCCTTTAAGCCTGCCTAGCGCCACGATCTGTTCAACATCCCTGTCATAGAGAAAGCCGACGCGGCCCATGCCGGTATCTATATCAATGTGAATATCAATCTGCCGGTTTTGGCAGAGCGCCTCATCTGAAAGGCGCTCTGCCGCACCCGGGCCATAAACTATTGGGGT
>JAKOEO010000001.1:56504-59536 GCA_022321325.1 Candidatus Magnetominusculus sp. LBB02
AGAGCGCCTCATCTGAAAGGCGCTCTGCCGCACCCGGGCCATAAACTATTGGGGTCAGCTGATATTTAACGATATCTGCGGCGTCAAGATTATCGAAATATACAAGAATAGGGGTTTTTGTGATACCGGCGCGGCGAAGTTCAATGGCCTCGGAGCCATAGGCAACCCCCAGACAGTAGACGCCGAGACGCTCAAACATCGAGGCCGTCTCAACGGCGCCGTGGCCGTAGGCGTCGGCCTTCACGGTGGCAATTACCCTTCTGTTCTTGGTGAGATTTCTGACTAATTCATAGTTGCGCTTAATGGCGGCAAGGTTTATCGAAACGGCGGCAGCCCTTCCCATAGAGCGCTATTTTGCGGCCTTTTCTTCTTTTGCGGCATCCGGTTTTTTTGGCGCTGCCTCAACCTCTTCCGGATCACTAATGCCCTTTTTCAGATTTTTTATAAAAGAACCCATGCCCTTACCCAGTTCTGGCAGCTTTTGTCCGCCGAATAACACAATAACCACCACAAGAATTACAAGCAACTCAGGCATACCTAAACCAAACATACGCAACTCCTCCTCGTGAGACCATCTCACATACCTTCGCTGATTAATCATAACTTATTCTACCGGCGATTATCAATGTACGATAAGTCCTCAGGCGTATTAATATTAATAAAGCCGCGGCCATGAGGGTCGGTCTTCTGTACGTCATTTTCGGCGACATATTTCGTATTAATTGTTTTCAGTATTGCGGCAAGGGACTTAACGCCGTTTTCGATAGATTTAGCAAGTACGGGGATAATTCTCTTGTGGTAGATGGCGGCAAGCGGCTCTGGCCTTCCCATGTGAAGCGGGACGACGGCGTCATACTCAGAAGGGCACAAGGCAAGAAGCTCAATAAGTTCCGCGTCAATAAAGGGCATGTCGCAGGCCGCGAAAAATGCCCTCTCATTTTTGATATTCATAAGGCAGGACAGCACCCCCGTTGCCGGCCCTCGTTCAGGCAGGACATCGCCAATTAATACTTCGCATTTAGGAAAAAAGATTTCAGGCTGGTTTGTGCTGATAATAATCTCATCGAAGAGACCCGCCATCAGACTCAGAGTCCTGTCAATAATGGCGACGCCGTCAATCTCGATAAATGCCTTGAGCGAGGGAAAGCGCTTATTTTGCCCACCGGCAAGGACAACGCCCGAAATATTTTCTAATCTGCCCATATAATTGACTATTGTAACAATACCCGTGCGATTAAGAAAACTAATTACTCTTTACTCAAGCGCGGCATCTATGTTATAATTAGTCAATGGGATATGTATAATTGATATTTATAGGAGACAGAGGAGGCGCGGTATGAGACATGCAATGAAGGCAGCGGCGGCACTTGTAGTGGCATTAGCGGCAATGGTATCGCTTTCGTATGGGGCGGAGACGACCACAACAGACAGTAAGCCGAAATCTAAGACAATCGTCATCCACGGCACTGACAAGCAAAAATCCACAGAATCCACGACCACGTCCACGACGGTTCCAAACCGTACCGTAAAGACAATGACATATCCGGGACAGGGCAAGTAAGCGCAGCAGGTTTTGGATGATTGAATCGTCCTATCTGTTTATTGACAGAAATGAAGACAGAGACACACGATGAGTTGGTAACCATTAAAGAAGCCAGTGAGTGGGCGGCTGCTCATCTGGGTAAGACCGTAACGCCCTCAAACATTTCGTATCTCATCCAGTATGGTCTTATTAAGAAACTTGGCGAAAACGGCTCGACCCAGGTTTCTAAACGCGAGTTGATGAGCTACTATAAATCATATAACGGCAATAGAGAGCATTCATGGAGGAGCCAGCTTGGCGAAGACCTGAACTGGGCATTATCTTTTGATAAATATAAAGAGGCCGAAACCACAAAGCATGTTCACCGTCTGCATCCTTACAAGGGTAAGTTTATACCGCAACTTGTAGAATATTTTCTTGACGGCCACACAGACCAATTCAAAAAAGAGAGCTGTTTCAAGATGGGCGACATCGTCTTAGATCCATTCTCAGGCAGCGGGACAACCATGGTGCAGGCTTGCGAATTAGGGATGCACGCCATAGGAATAGATGTCTCCGCCTTTAATGCCTTAATAGGTAACGTCAAGGTATCACAATACGACTTGTTTGACCTTCAACTGGAAATCGTCCGAATTACAAGGGCGGTCAAGGAATTTCTTACCAACTCTCGCACGGTTGACTTTGAAGAGAAACTCCTGCAATTACTTTACGAGTTTAACAATGAGCATTTCCCCGTGCCGGACTATAAATACAGGCTAAGACGCGGGGAAATTGACGAAGACAGATATGGCGCTGAAAAAGAGAAGGAATTTTTGCCGACATTCAATAATCTTGTAGCACAATATAATATAAAGCTGCGGCAAGACAAGGCCGACACATTTCTCGATAAGTGGTATTCACAGCATATAAGAGACGAAATTAATTTTGTGCTCCATGAAATCGAAAAAATATCAAACGGCAAGACAAAAAATATCATGCGCGTCATATTAAGCAGAACAATTCGTTCCTGCAGGGCAACTACCCATGCTGACCTTGCCACTTTATATGAGCCAATAACCGCGACATACTATTGTTCCAAACACGGGAAGATGTGTAAACCCATCTTTTCAATCCTGAAATGGTGGCAGACCTATACGAAAGATACGCTCAAACGCCTTTCGCAGTTTAATGGTCTGAGGACGCAGACCTATCAGGCGTGTCTGACCGCAGATGCCAGGGCAATAGATATTATTGGGGAGCGTCAAGGGATAAACCCGGCCTTTGCCGATTTAGCTGGCAGGCAGAGAATCAAGGGGATATTCTCAAGTCCGCCCTATATTGGACTGATTGACTACCATGAACAGCACGCCTACGCATATGACTTATTTGGATTTGAAAGGAAGGATGACTTAGAGATAGGCCCGCTGTACAGGGGCCAAAGCAGGGCGGCAAAGGACAATTACATTGACGGCATTGCAGATGTGCTAAACAATTGCAAGCGGTTTCTGGT
>JAKOEO010000001.1:59546-75582 GCA_022321325.1 Candidatus Magnetominusculus sp. LBB02
ACAATTACATTGACGGCATTGCAGATGTGCTAAACAATTGCAAGCGGTTTCTGGTGGATGACTACGATATCTTTCTTGTTGCAAACGATAAGTACAACATATACCCGGCCATTGCAAAGGAATCGGAGATGCAAATCATAAAACAATACAAACGCCCGGTACTAAACCGAACAGAAAAAGATAAAGGCGCCTATGCTGAGGCGATTTTTCATTTAAAGAGTCAATTTTGACCCGCGAACAGATTATAAATGTCGAAACTGTCTTGCGTAATGCTTTAAGGCATAAATTCCAGAACTATAACCCTGAACCTGCATATATGCCATTTCACACAAGGCTGCTTGGCAAAGACAGGCTGGCCTTATATTCCTTTATACATTCTCTAAACACAAATTTTGGCACAAGCATTTTTGAACCAGTTGCATTAGCGTTATCGTCGCCAAAATTCATTACCGCAGAGTCACAGCAGACCGTGGGAACAAAAATATCAACCGAGGCACACAGAGTTATTCAAAATATTATAGATGGTTTAGCCACAGCAGCCCTATCCCCAAATAAAGCTGATGAGATAGAGGCGATAAGGGCGGTGTGTACGCAAGGCGAAATGAAAACAGTGCGGTTGACAAAGGCCGACATTAAACTTGTTGTGGTTTTGGCATTGAGGTATTTTGTACTTGCGGTGGCAGAGGAATCTACCAGCAGATATCAACTTAAACGCTACCTTAAGAATCGGCGCGATGTTATAGTATGTCTGTGAGGCGAAACAATGTATCTATTTTACCTCGCCCTGCAAATAAATATTCTTTAGGCAATTCGTGGCATTGACAAAATTCACAGCAATAAAATAGAATGAAGGGCGTAGAGGATGCAGCATACTCTATAGGGTATTTGTTCTTGGGAAAGATGATATCCCGATTAAATACCCCTATCCAAAGGGATCAATGATATGATTGAACAAAAAGAAAGTTTTGTAGATAAACTGATTAAATTAATCAAACAGAAGAAAAGCCATGTTGTGGTGGGGCTTGATCCTGTATACGAAGAGCTTCCTGTTACGATAAGGAAAGATTCGGATTCGAGTCTAAAAGATGTGAGTGAAGCAATTATTTATTTTAACAAAAATCTTATTGATGCCATATGCGACCATGTACCTGCAATAAAGCCCCAAATAGCTTTTTACGAAAGATATGGAATAGAGGGGCTCTCAGCATTTATCGAAACTGTCAGATATGGTAGAGAAAAAGGTCTTATGGTGATAGGAGATGCAAAGAGAAATGATATTGGAACAACAGCCGCCGCATATTCTAGTGCTTATATAGGCACCGTAAAGATAAATGATTATGAATTTAAGCCATTTAACGTCGACGCGATCACAGTGAATCATTATTTAGGTTCGGATGGTGTAAACCCTTTTATTGAAGACGCTAAACTTCATGGCAATGGTATTTTTATATTAGTTAAAACCTCAAACCCCTCATCTTATGAGATACAGGATCTTACCGTTACATATCGCGAGAAGGGAATCAAACTATATGCGGCTATAGCAGAGATGGTAAACAAATGGGGCGAAAAGGTTATCGGGACAGAAGGCTACTCCTCTATAGGTGCCGTTGTTGGTGCCACATTTCCACAAGAGGCAAGTTTGTTACGCAAAATTATGCCGAAAGCATATTTTTTAGTGCCAGGATATGGAGCACAGGGAGGGAAAGCATCTGATATTATCAATTTTTTTAATAAAGATGGTTTCGGTGCAATTATAGCAGCATCAAGAAGTATTGATTATGCGTACAAAAATAAAGGATTTGAAGATAAAGACTTTGCGGATGCCGCTCGCGATGCGGTCATTAGAATGAATCAAGAAATAAACGAAGAATTGAAGGAAAATAATTTGCTAAAATGGTGATATCCGATAAGAAAATTATTTTTGCTTTGGATGTTGATGATCTCAAGATGGCGAAGACGTATGCTAAGAAGCTAATTCAATGCCCCGAAATTAGGAATAGTGTATTTGCTATAAAAATCGGTCTTCCTGTCATTATTAATAATGGTCTTTCTATAATCAAGATAATCAAGAGAATTACAGATTTACCTATAATCTGTGATTTAAAACTTTCCGAAAGACCAGACATTTCAGGTGATATTGCTAAGAGAGCTGTTGCTGCTGGGGCAGACTATATTGTTGTACAAGGCTTTGTTGGCAAATTAGTGATAGATGGAATTAAGGCAATAACAGACGCCGCTAGGATTATTGTTGTTACAGAAATGACACACAATAACGGTGGTTTCACCCATAGATGTGCAAATGAAATAGCTGTATTGGCAAAACAAGAACAAGTCTTTGGAATAATAGGACCTGGGAATAGACTGGATAGATTAAAGGAAATCAGTTCAATCGCAGGCGACCGTGTTAAGGTTATAGCCGCTGGTGTAACAAAACAGCAAGAGGACGGCGATGAGGAGTTGCAAGCAATGATGGCGGGTGCTAATTATATTATTCAGGGCGATTCTATTCGACGACAACTTGATAGAATAAAAAACAATACGTATTTGAATATCATTATAGAAATTGTTATCGTAATTGTTTTTATTTTTATAGCTTACTTCTTGCTTGATGCATTTAAGCCTTCTCCGACGTATAATGCTTTGGTTTCCTCTTCATTAGGTGCATTTATAGGTATATGTATAAACTACTTCCGGAAACGGCCGAATTAATAATATGTTACAATCAAAAGGTATAGTCTTTGCTGCCGACATAATAGAAAAAGAGGTATTATTAGATACTATAATGAAGATAGATCCATTTATTGAAGCTATTAAAATAGGAAATGTTGTTTTATATCAATATGGATGGGATATTATTAAATATATAAAGAAATATTCAAATAAACCCATCATAGCTGACCTTAAGCTTATGGATATCCCATATATTGCGGAACAATTAACAAAGTCGGCTATCGATCATGGAGCTGACGCTGTTATTGTATGTGGTATTGCTGGAAGCGATACAATTGATGTTTGTAGGCGTAATAGTAAAGATAAAATGTTGTTCGTTTTTACAGAATTTACCCATTGTAGTGCAGAGATAAAAAAAGAATTGGCAGACGACTTTATTGAAACGGCAATGATTCTTGATTGTGATGGTATTCAGGTACCGGCCACTAAGAAAGATAGAATAAGATCAGTTAGAGAAATGGTTGGTCCTGATATGATAATTATCACATGCGGAATAGGGAGTCAAATCTCATGTAGCAGTGGTGAAAATATAAAAATTGGTAGCGCTATTGCATCAGGTGCCAATTACGAAATTATTGGGAGAGCTATTTATAACAGTGAATCACCTATAGATGCAGCCCGTAAAGCAAAAGAAAGTATTTTAAGTGGCTAAATGGGCTGTATGCTCTGAAGTCTCATTCCTATCAAAGAAGTAATTGGTGTTAAAAATATAGCAGACAGACAGATATTTCAGTCCACTGCAAAAAAAATAATGAGAAAAAGCTACTTTCCCTGTCTGAATTGAATCTCGTTAAAACGCCGTTGCTATATCTATTCACTATCCTGAACTTTAACACTTACTCGGCGCTTTGGCGTGGCGCTTGAGTTAAGCTTTCATGTTTATATATCGTGTCACGGCACACCGCCCCAAGTACAATAGCCGCGTTTACTCCTCCGAAGCCGAAGCTGTTTGTTATGGCTTTGGATGTGGCTTTGATTTTCAGGGGTTTTGTTATTATGTTTATTGGGCATTGCGGGGCTGGTGCTTCGCAATTTATTGTTGGGGGGATTAGGCCAGTGTGTATGGACATCGCCGTTACCGCCGTCTCGAAGGCCGCTGAGGCGCTTAGCATGTGCCCGGTCTGTGATTTGTTTGCCGTTACCGGTAATCGTTGTGCGTGGGTTTTAAACGCCTTGTTTATTGCCTCTGCCTCTGTCGTATCCCCAATCGGCGTTGACGTTGCGTGGGCGTTTATGAATGTTATATCGTTTGGGCTGATAGCCGCCTCTCTTAGCGCGTTAATCATCGCGGCTGCCTGCATACCGCTTTCCGGCCTCACCATGTCAAACCCGTCCGATGTGTTGCCATACCCTAGCACCTCCGCATATATGCGCGCACCGCGCCTGACCGCCCTCTCATATTCCTCAATCACCACCACACACGCCCCCTCGGCAAGGACAAAACCATCGCGCCCTACACAAAACGGCCTCGATACCCCCGTCTTTGAAAGCGCCCCGCTTGCCCCATACCCCGCTATGCAGAGTTCACAGAGCGGTGCCTCAGCCCCTCCGGCAATCGCCCCGTCTGCGTAGCCGTGCTTGATTAATCTAAATGCCTCGCCAATTGCGTTTGCCCCAGATGTGCAGGCGTTTGAGATGCCAAGCGTATGACCGCGAAGTCCGAATTTTTGAGAGATATAGGACGCCGCCATTGAGGCCGTTGTGGCCGGCATCAGATAGGGCGATGTGCGGCGACGGCCGGTTTGAAGCGTCAAAGCCGCCGTGTTTATCTGCGTTATCCCGCCCCTGCTTGTGCCTACTATCGAGGCAAAGCCGGAGGATGCCATATCAACTGCCGAGTCTTCAAGCGCCATTGCCGCCGCGGCAACCGCATAGTGGACAAACGGATCAAGACGGTTTTGCTCCCGAACGTTTAAAAAATGCAGCGCGTCAAACCCCTCTAACTGCCCGCCACGTGCAATGCTTCCCGATAGGAGCGAGGGCAGCGGCCTTATTCCGCTCCTGCCTTCGATAAGGCCGTCCCACGAGTCTTTAAAACTGTTTCCAAGCGGCGTGACCGCCCCTATGCCCGTGATAACTACCCTGCGAGGTTTAGACTGCTCAGGCTTCCTCGATGACATCGTCTATCCATGTCAGGGAAGCGGCAACCGCGGGAAATCCCACAACGCTTGTAAGCAGGACTGCGGCGTGCCTCACCTGTTCAGCCGAGGCCCCGTGAGACATCGCCCTTCGCGTATGGCTGTGGACAGAGCCTTCCGAACGTATCGCAACCGCCGCGGCAAGCTGTATCAACTCGGCCGTCATGCCGTCAATAGGCCCGGCCGCCTTGGCCGCCTTGCCCAACGCCTCCACTGCATCAAGCAGACTGCCGTGCCTCTCTTTTAACTTATTGTAATGTGCAGGTATCTTTTTCATATCGCACCCCCCGTTATTTAATCTCGTATTCCTTTTTAATCGCCGCCTCGTTAAAGCCCACAATTACTGTGCGGCCGCCATCCACTACTATCGTCGGGAATGTCTCGCGAGGGTTGTATTTTTTGACCTCTTCAAGCAGCCTATCACGCGACTCAATGTCCAGCGTGTCCAGCTCGGCAAGTACAAATTCGATGTTATTTTTGGTAAGCAGTTCCTTTGTCTTCTTGCACGATGGGCAAGTGCTCAGGGCAAATAATACCGTCTTCTTTGCGCTCATGGCCTCTCCTTATTTATAATATGAACCTCTTTGCGGCCTCATAGACATCTTTCAATGCGGTGGGATGATTCTTTATCGCCCCCTTTGAATCTACATTTGTAAAGTATAAAACCTCATGTTTAGGGACGCTTATGGTTCTAAAAAAGGCCGTTGCCGTTGCCCCGCCGCTTTTAAAGCCAATCTCCTTGTCCATGCCGCCTACCATCAGCAAAAGCCCCTTTCTGCCTTCCTGCCCTTGAGGTATTGGGCGGCCAAGGAGATATTTCTCGCACCAGAACGCCTGACACCTGTCTATCAGCGCCTTAATCTGCGCCGTCAGACCAAAGAAAAATATAGGAGACGCCACTATAAACCTGTCAGATGTGTTAATTGCCCTGTACACCGCCTCCATGTCGTCTTCTATGACGCACCTGCCGGTTTCGTCACAGCCGCCGCAGTTGCTGCACGGGGCCACGTTCATGGTGCACGGGTTAAACAGCTCAACAGGGCAGCCCTGGTCGCGGACCGCCCTGATGGCCTCATTAATCAATATCTCAGTGTTGCCGACTGTTCTCGGACTACCGAGTATCGCGGTGCATTTCATAATGCAGCGGCCATAGTATTGCCGCTATCCCTGAAGCGTCATCGGCTTGCCGCAGCAAACCAGCGTACCGCCGCCTACTACCGTTACTGTAACCTCATTTCCACAAATTCCGCATTTGTACTTTTCGCCCTCTTTCTCAACAGCCATTTTCATACCTCCTTTTCGTTAAGCAGTTATTATTTTAGAGCCTCTGCAACTTTACCGACAAGGCCGGCACCGGGTGTGAGCGTCTTGTCTCCTTCTTTATTCCATTTCGCCGGACATGCCTCTGAGCCGTGTTTGGCAAGGTAGAGGTTGGCCTTTAGTTTTCTCAATAACTCGTCCATGTTGCGGCCAAGATTGTAGAAATTCACCTCGGCGTTTAAGAGTACGCCGTCGGGGCTGATAATGAAAGAACCACGCAGATCAAGGCCGGAGCACTCTTCATACACGCCAAACAGCCTCGATATGGCAGTGTTGCGGTCGGCGCCCATTGGATATTTAACGTCCGCAAGGGATTTTTCGTCCTTGTGCCATGCCAGATGAGTAAACTTCGTATCCGTGCTTATCGTAATGACCTCGGCGCCGCACTTTTTAAAATCGTCATAAAGACCGGCAATGGCTGAAAACTCAGTGGCACATACAAACGTAAAATCAGCCGGATAAAACACGAGGACTGTCCACTTGCCCGCCTTCTTCAGGTCCTCAAGTTTTATTTCCCCAAAATCCTTCTTCACGGGGTCATATATGTCTATCTTAAAATCCGGGACAGTCTGCCCCACCTTTAAACCGCAACAAATATCGTCATATTCCATGTCTTCGCACATATCTTCTCTCCTCCAGTTATTTTGAATTAAACGCACAGCCCAAAGGGCGTTATTCGGTTATAGCAATCTGCTTTACGGCCTCCCACTGCCCATGCAAATTGCATCTTTCGATGACACGAATTGATGAGGTCCTGTGCCTGCCGCTTTTGATGAGCGTTACTGTGACCTCAGGAAGCGTCGTCACCGGCGTCAAATCCACTCTTACTTTGAAATTCTCCCCTGAGAAGACCTCAATCCACTGAATGCTGTGGGCCTCCTGCATAACATGTGGGATTTCACCTACTTTGATTGTTACCTTAAAAGGTTCGCCGGCCTTCACCGTGTCAGGACATTCGATAACAGGCATATGCTTTTTCTCAACCTCTGTGAGATTGGCAGAGTCTGCCGGTTTATTATTGCCACAAAATAAACTCTTTTCTGACATTATGATACCTCCTTATTTGAAATTTATTAGCCGCAGTGCCTACACAGGCTCAAAGGCCTCTTTTGGGGCATTGCATACCGGGCATGTGTAGTCATCGTCCAGGTCTTTAAATGGCTTTCCTTCCTTCGATTCGTCATAAATCCATCCGCATACGGTGCATCTGTGCATGATTTAATCCTCCCTATTTACATAATTTGCACATCTTCGATGATGGGCCTGAAAATTTACTTTGGAGTTCTTTCACCTGTCGTGCGAAATTACGGCCATACTCGTAACATTTCTTTTCGTCGTCGGCCTTTAGACGGTATTGAACCGCAATGCCGGGCTCCATTACCGGAAGTTTTATCTTTTTAAACATCTCGTATAGCCAGTTCACTGCCCCGCCGCCCCAGCCATAGCTGCCAAAGGCCGCCATTAGCCGCTCCTTAGGGCGAAGCCCCGCAAGGTGAACCATAAACTCAGCTATCGAGGGAAATACCTCGTTATTCAACGTAGGAGAGCCTATCAGGCAGCCCCTTGATTTCCAAAACTCCTTAATAGCAACGCTCATAGGCGTGGCGCGCAGCTTTATCACCTTGCAGTCAAGCCCTTCATCGCGTATGCCCCTCATTATGGGCAGCGTCATATGCTCAGTGCTATGCCACATGGTGTCGTATATGATGACAATCCTCTCTTTTGCATTGTTGTTTGCCATGTCGAGGTACATTCCGATTGCGCGTTCCGGGTTTTTTCTCCATATGATGCCGTGGTCGGGGGCAATCATGTCTATCTCTATGCCCATCTTCTGGATTTCGCCTATTTTTGCCTTTATCAAGGCGCCAAAGGGCATCAGGATATTGGCGTAGTAGTCCACCGTGGCGTCTTCCAGTTCAGTCAACGACGCGCAGTCTATGAACTCATCGTCAAAGCGTGCCGCCGTGGCAATGTGCTGGCCGAAGGCGTCCTGGGACAATAGCAGCTTGGCCCCCTCGACATATGTCATCATCGAGTCCGGCCAATGTATCATCGGTGTCTCTATGAATCTCAGCTTATACTTTCCCGTTGTTATCTCATCGCCGGTCTTGACAGTTTTGATATTCCATTTTGAAATATCGAAAAATCTGTCCATACCTTCCATGCCCCTCTTGGTGGTATAAATGGTAACATCGTGCGGGACAATTTCCATCACACGCTCAAGGGCGCCCATGTGGTCATTTTCTATGTGATTTATTACTATGTTTTTAATCTTAGAAGGGTCAACTACGCTCTTGATGTTGGCAATGCCAACATCAAGGAAATCGTGTTTTACAGTGTCAACCAGCGTTATCTCTTCGTCTAAGATCAAATAATTATTGTACGTCGTGCCGCTGGGCGTTACGTAGCCGTGAAAATCCCTCACTGCCCAGTCAACAGCCCCTACCCAGAATATATTCGGTTTGATCTCTATAACATTCATTAGTCTGTACCGCCTTGTCAAATTTTACCGGCTTCGCGTTACAACCGCATCGCAGGTCTTACAACGCGCCTCGTCTTCGTCGCTCCACATCTCAAGCTCTGCCCCGCATGATGGACACTCCACAACATTTGGGACGGCTGCCGCTTTTACTACGCAGGCCGGTGTTTCCTTAAACTGTGACCCGCTCATGCGCCTTCCTCCACCCCTCGCCCTTCAGCCGCTGCATACGCGAATTTGCCCATGACTTTATCTCCTGCAAATACTGCTTTGGATTTATCTTTGCAAGCGATACGATTTCCTCTTTCTCACGAAGGCTGTCCACATGGTCGTTGGGATAGACGCCGCGCCATGAGCAGTAGTCCTCGTCAAATATTAGCTCAGGCGAGAGATTTCTTAGATGCTCAGTGGGCAAATTCTTAGCCATCAGCCGGGCGATGTCCATCTCATATTCTAAAATCCAGCCATTGTCTCGTATCATAGTATCCGAATTAAACGAAACGCCCTTGCTGCACTCAGGGCAGTACAGGCCCATCAGAGTCTCAGGCGGCAGTATCTCATTTCTGAAATTAATGCTGACTTCCTGCGCACCGCAGCTACATTTAAACGTATGATCCATACACATAACCGTAACCCTCCTTGTTAAAGGTACCGCCAATAGGTACCTGATTAACGAACAGGGGAAAATCTGACCTTCCCCTTTCCACACAGAGGACACGCCCAGTCCTCCGGCAGCTCCTCGAAGGGAACACCTTCGGGGATGCCATATTTCTTATCGCCTTTTGCGGGTCTGTAGACATAGCCGCAAACCCTGCATACGTACTCTCCGTGTACTTCCTTACTCTGTGGGCACAGCGCCATGCCCATTAGCCTTCTTTTTGCATAGTGCCTTTTTCACCGCACTTAGGGCATTTCTGAGGTTTACACTTGCCCTCTTTGGAAGTGCCGCATTTCTCACACTTAAACACTGCCATAGCTTCACACCTCCTTAAGTTAGCTTGTCAAGCGTTGCTAAAAGCAAATTCGTCCTTGAGTATCTATCAATTTTACCAGTAACCAAAGTCCCCCGTCAAGGGGGGCATTTCATTGATGATTCTTGGCAGGGTCGAGGGGATTATCCCCTCGCGGGGTTTGGGGCGGCGCCCCATTGCTCTGCCTTGGCGCACATGGCCATTTCTATAACAAGATTAAGCGTATCATGGACGATTTCAGGGGTGATGTCTTTAAGGCGGGCGCCGTAAATTGTTGTCTCGATATATTTGCTGCCAAAGGACAAATCTCCGACCTCAAATGCCGTGCCGTATGAAAATAGACGTTTAATCAGGGCGCGAAACTGTTCGTTTGACAGGGCTGCCCGGTTGAGTTCGTTTTCCTGCCCCATGAGCTTAAATCTTGAGTCAAAGTCATCGTCGCCGGTTGCGAATTTACCAGATATATTAACCTTTTTGCAGCCGCTTCCCCTGCATTCGTTTGCTTCTATACACAGGGCGGCTGTTGTTGCGGCCATGAGGCGTATGATAAACTGCGGCGCGGCCTTTGAGTGCAGCACATACTGGCAGTGGTAGTCGCAGCCTTTATATGTCCCGGTTATAATCGAATCTGTGACGAAAAAACCACATCTGCACTGAGCCCCAAGGCCCTTAGACAGAGCCTCAAGGGCTTCTTTGTTTGCCATCCAGTTTATCTTTTTTGCGATAAATAAAAACCCTGCGATTATCGCACCAAATATGCCCGCTAAGACTGCGACTGACAAGGCGTAACCTGGAACACCTGAGCCGGGCGGCCCATGAAGTATAAGCGTTGCCGCTGAGAGCAGCATAACAGCCAGAACAGAAAGCCAGACCCTCATAACTTCCTCCTCAGAAACGCAGCCCCGGCGCTAATGAGACGACAGCGCCACACCTGCCTGATTTGCTTTTACATCAGCTTGTACGAACTCAGAACTTCTTTCAGTTTGCCCCTATTGGCCTCTGACATCTCGCAAAGCGGCAGGCGAAACTCCTCCTTAATCTTTCCCATCATGGCAAGGGCTGTCTTAACCGGTATAGGATTGGTCTCGATAAACATTGCCACATTCATGGGATCAAGGTGGTAGTGAAGTTTACGCGCCTCGTCAATTTTCCCTTGTTCGATCAGCGCACACATCTGGGCTGATTCCTTTGGCATCACGTTTGCGGTAACGCTTATAGCCCCTTTACCGCCAAGAAGCATCTGCGTAAATGTTGTAAAATCATCCCCTGAGAGCACTGTTATTGCGTCGCCGCAGAGCCGTATAATCTCGCTTGTCTGCTTCATATCGCCTGTGGCCTCTTTTATTGCCACAATTGACTTGATAGAACAAAGGCGGGCAACCGTTGAGGGCAGTATATTGAGCGCCGTCCTGCCCGGCACGTTATAAAGCACAATCGGTATATCCACGGCCTCGGCCACAGCCTTATAGTGCCGGTATATTCCCTCCTGCGTGGGTTTATTATAGTACGGGCAGACAAGAAGAGAGGCGTCGGTACCAAGTTTCTTTGCCTCCTTAGTCATCTTAATCGTCTCCTCGGTGGAGTTTGCCCCTGTACCGGCGATTACCGGAATCCTCTTGTTTACAGTCTTAATGGCGGTCTCTATAACGCGGTAGTGCTCGTCATACTCAAGCGTTGCCGACTCTCCCGTCGTGCCGCAAGGGATTATGGCGGTTGTACCGGACTGGATATGCCATTCTATCAGCTCTGAATATGTCTTCTCATCGAAACGTCCGTTATTAAATGGTGTTACTAATGCAACCATCGAGCCTTTGAACATTGACTTTGTCCTCCTGTTTATTATATTTCAACTGTGCCTGTAAAGACATACGCAGCGGGGCCTGTCATATATACGCTGCCGTCGTCGGCCCATTCGATATCAAGACAGCCGCCTCTTAGGGCGACTGTTACAAACTTATCAACATACCCCTTCATATACGCCGCAACAACGGCGGCACACGCCCCTGTGCCGCAGGCAAGCGTCTCGCCCGCACCACGTTCCCATACGCGCATCCTTATCTGCCCTCTGTCTATTATCTGAACAAACTCCACGTTTGTCCTCTCAGGGAAAAACTCATTTGTCTCAAGCATCGGGCCTTCTATATCCACAGGATAGCTGTTCACATCCGAAACAAAGACAACGGCGTGGGGGTTGCCCATCGAGACGCATGTGACTTCAATTTTTTTATCTCCAATATCAACAGGATAATCTACAATCCTGCCATCGGCGTTGACAGGGATTTCTCTTCCCGAAAGCTGGGGAGTTTCCATGTCCACACGCACCATTTCATTTATTTTTTGAATCGTTTTATTTCCAGCCGGGGTCTCCACGTTTATTTTATCTCCACCGGCAATCCCTTTGTCCCAGGCATAAACAGCCACACATCGAATGCCGTTTCCACACATCTGGACTTCAACGCCGTCGGGATTAAAAATCCTCATGCAAACATCAGATATTTCCGACGGCAGGATGAGCAGCATCTGATCTGCCCCAATTCCAAAGCGGCGGTCACAGAGCCGCCTGGCATAGCCGCTCCACGTTACTAAAGAAATATCATGCAGCTGCGGCGCGGTTATGCAGTCCACGACAATGAAGTCATTGCCAATGCCGTGCATCTTTGTGAATGCCAGTTTCATTTTATAAACTCATTTTATAAACTCTGGGACTATCTCATCTCTTATGAGGTCTTCGTATATCTCGCGTTTGCGAATCAGGTGGTGGTCGGAGCCGTTGACAAGTACCTCGGCGGCGCGCGGCCTGCTGTTATAGTTTGAACTCATCGAGTAGCCATAGGCGCCGGCGCTCATAACGACGGCATATTCCCCCTGCGCCATAGCAGGCAGCTCTCTGTCTTTACCAAGAAAATCGCCAGACTCGCAGATTGGGCCAACAACATCTGCAAACACATCCTTCCTCTTCTTCTTATGCACGGGCATGATATGATGATAGGCGTCATACATAGCAGGCCGTATCATGTCATTCATTCCCGCGTCAACGATTATGAAATCGCGATCGTGTCCTTTTTTTGTGTATAGGACTTTTGTGACTAAAAGACCGGCGTTGCCAACCAGCGTCCTGCCAGGCTCCATGACAATTGTCAGATTCATGCCCTGAAGAATTGGCTTAATCTTTTCGGCCAGCTCAGAAGGATGTGGCGGAACCTCATCGAGGTATTGAATGCCAAGCCCGCCGCCGATGTCGAGATATTGGATTTCTATTCCTTCGGCCTTCAACTGCCCTATGAGAGTTACGAGACGCTGCAGGGCAACGAGAAACGGCTTCAGGCTGACAATTTGAGAGCCTATGTGTTCGTGAATGCCGATGATTTTGACATGTTTGAGCTTTTGGGCGAGTTTGTAGAACTCCAGGGCGCCCTCATATGGTATCCCGAATTTATTTTTCTTGCTGCCGGTAGTGATTTTTTCGTGAGTGGCAGGGTCAACGCCGGGGTTTATGCGCAGCGCTACCGGGGCAGTCTTGCCAAGTCTGTCGGCTGCCTTGTCAATAGCCACAAGTTCCTGTTCTGACTCTACGTTAAACATCAGGATATTTTCATTAAGGGCATAGATTATCTCATCCTCTTTTTTACCAACGCCGGCGTAGACGATCTTCTCTGGCGGCATACCAGCCCTCAATGCCCTATAAAGCTCTCCGCCTGAGACGATATCTGCCCCGCCGCCCAGTTTAGCAAACGCCCCCAGTATAGCGGCGCTTGAGTTTGCCTTAAGCGCATAGCAGATAATACGGGGAAAATCTTTAAACGATTCGTCATAGGAGTTAAAATGCCGCAGCAGCGTCTTGTAGCTGTACACATAAAGAGGAGTTCCGTAAGCCTCTACAAGGGTCTCAATAGAGACATCCTCGGCGTGAAACACGCTGTTCTTATAATCGAAATAATGCAACGCTTGCCCTCGCTTTACAAATGATTTTAGATATTTCACTAATGATAAAATTATTCCCCGCTTTTTCGCAAGAGACGCCACAAATAAAAAATTTGCAACCTGTGCATACGGAAGCAGTGCAATGGTCAGGGCAAACTCACTATGTATTTTTTTGTCTGTCATTTCGGACAACAGACTGTGTCATAATAGGGGATGTTATCTTATAAGATATGTTATAACAGTGGAGAAAGAAACAAGGCAAGGTGGTAATATGTCGATAAGAGAAGGAAATCGGTATTAAATAAATCTATTTCCGGCAGCGATAGAGGATTACGTAGGGGCTATGGTCGTTGATTACTGATATTATGGGATAAGGATTAATCTAATGAACGGCGTGGCAAATTTACCCCCAAGGGCTTGAATGATTATGACTCCGTCTGAAAGCAGGAATGACGATATTAAGAAAAAATTCATGGTGAAATTCTCGAATGCCTTTGCCCTGCATCTTTTTGCTTGACAAACACCTTTCCGATATCTGACAATATGTCGGTATAGTTGCGTTAAGAGGTTCTATAGTAATTATGGGGGCAGCGTTATGGATAAGCAGGCGATATTGTGCGTGGACGATGAGCAGGATATTTTAGATTCATTATACGATACGTTTATGGGCGTTTATGATGTAAAGACTGCTGTCAACGGTGTTGAGGCCTTGAATATATTACAGGAAAATGAAATTGCGGTTGTCATCTCTGACCAGAGGATGCCTATAATGACAGGGGCGATGCTCTTACAGGAGGTCACTAAGGTTAAACCGCGATGCAAAAAGGTGCTGTTGACCGGCTACTCAGACATTGACGCGGCTGTTGACGCAATTAACAAAGGGGCAGTCAACAAGTATGTCCAAAAACCTTGGGATGAGCATGAGCTTATTGAGACGGTTGGACATTTGGTCAAAATGTATAATGCCGACGAATTCATGCATAAAATGCTTGAAGACAGCAAGAAGATTAAGACAAAAATAGATAGCTGGAAATATCAGGCAGACCTGCTTGAGCAATTCATAGATAGCTGCCATATGGGCATTTGTGTCGTTGACGCCTCGGAAAATATCCTGTCGGTAAATAAAACCGGTCTGAGGCTCCTTAAATACGTCAGCATTGACGCTATTAAAGACAAAAAAATGGACACTATCTTTCAGATAACCGCAGAGAAGAGGCAGATGTTTCGCGAGCTGTATGAAAAGGGGACGTTTTACCAGATGCTCGACGTAAAGCAGGCCGACGGCAACGTATCAGGTATGCAGGCAAGTCTGACATATGTTACCGACGAAAAAGGCGTGAAACAGCTAAGAGGGATATTGTTTAATTAGCTGCTGCCGCGCCCTTTTGACCTTTTTTTGAGTTCTGTTAAAATATCGTCAGGCGATATGTCCTGTGAGGCCATTAACACGAGCGCGTGATAGCATAAGTCGGCAAGTTCCTCGGTCAGTCGTTCTCTTCCCTGCCCATTTGCGGCAATAATAACCTCTATTGCCTCTTCGCCTAATTTCTTCAGTATCTCGTCCCTGCCGGCGCAAAACAGCGCGCAGGTGTAGGAGTTTGTAGATGGGTTTTCCTTTCTTTTTCGTATCAGGCGGTAGAGGTCTTCAATTGTGAAGCTGTCAGTCGTGCTTTTTTCCATACACGTCTTCTTCAGAGAAGACCTTCTCTGACAGTTCCACGCCGTTGATATCGCTGTAAAAGCAGCTCCTGTGGCCTGTGTGGCAGGCTCCGGGGCCGTGCTGTATTACCTTTATCAGCACCGTGTCGCAGTCGCAGTCTATGAGGATTTCCTTAACCTCTTGAACATGCCCGGATGTCTCGCCCTTTTTCCAAAATTTCCCGCGAGAACGCGACCAGAAATGAGTATATCCCGTTGCAATTGTCTCGCTAAGAGACTGTTCGTTCATGTAGGCCATCATCAGGACTGCCGAGTCGCGCACATCCTGAATTATTACGGGGACAAGTCCTTTGTCGTCATATTTCATGGTAACTGTTGAGGCCATCCGCCCTCCTTTTAGTCTATAAATTATTTAAACCACATCGTCCATCGAAGGGGCGGCAGTATGCTTTCTCTCGCTTGCCAGCTCACGGTGGGTCTGATGAAGCTTGTAGACCAGCCTTTGAATAATAAACAGCAGGATATGATACGCAGCCTTTGGATGTTCTTTCAGGAAATCCAGAAATTTCAACCTGTCAAAGCGCAAAAGAACGCTCTCCTCGTCAGCTGTTACATTAGCCGACCTTTTTTCCTCTTCATATATGGACGACACGCCGAGCACATCGTTGTTAGAAATGTTATAAATGAATATCTCCTTGTCCCAGTCATCGGGATTGTTTTTTGTCACTCTCAGACTGCCTGAGACAACGCAGTAAAAACACTCCGCACGCTCGCCTTCATAAATCACGCGCTCATTCTGCTTGCATATTATTTTTTCT
>JAKOEO010000001.1:77435-87930 GCA_022321325.1 Candidatus Magnetominusculus sp. LBB02
ATGCTTATCAAAGGCGCGTGGATTTTGATACTTCCCCTGCCCTCTACAGCCGCCTTTGTCGCCAGATTTGCCATCGCTTCAAATGACTGAAGATACTCCGGGCGGCAGTCAGGGTAACCACTGTAGTCTACCGCATTGGCACCGATAAAGATGTCATATGCCCCCAACACCTCCGCCCACGAAAGGGCAAAAGAGAGAAAAATGGTGTTCCTTGCAGGGACATATGTAACAGGAATCTCACCAGAGCCAACACCGTCCTTGGGGACTGCCATATCGCTTGTAAGGGCAGAGCCGCCAACTGCCCTCATATCAAACTTGATAACCAAGTGCCGGGCCGCGCCGGTGGCTATAGCTGCCCTTTGCGCGCTCTTAAGCTCTGCTATATGCCTCTGCCCATAGTCAAACGACAGGGCGTAACACTCATAGCCGTCATTTTTAGCTATGGCAAGCGTGGTTGTCGAGTCAACGCCGCCGCTTAGCAGGACTACCGCCTTAGTTTGCGGCTCTATACGGTCTTTCATATCTCAATCCTGAACTCCGCCCCGCCTTCAATGTTTCTTGCCGTAAGACTCCAGCCCATGTTTGTTTCAATTATGGTCTTTGACAAAGATAAACCTATACCTGTCCCCTTGCTGGATTCTTTGGTTGTGAAATATGGCTCAAATATCTGGCCGATTAAATTGTCATCAATGCCGCCGCCGTTATCTCTGACAATTACGTTAATCTTCCCTTCGATTACGGCAACCTCTATATCTATTCTTCCTTTTATTTTAGGTGCGGCCTTGCCATTTGCTGACAGTATCGCATCCTTTGCATTATTTATCAGGTTTAAAATAACCTGTTTGAATTCGTTAGGATATCCCGTAGCGCTTGCGTCTGTCTCAGCGAAGTGCAGGTTCAGCGATATGCCGCCTCGGCTGAAATATGGCTGAAACATTGATACTATATCTGCTGCCGCCTTCTTTATATCGAATAATTTTTTCTCTTTCGATGGCCGCAGAAAGCCGCAGAAATCATCCACTGTCTTTGTCATGAAATCAACCTGGCCTAATATCGTGTCCTTAGCCTCAGTTATAAACTCCTCGGAGATCTCTCCAAACTTATAGGCGTCGTCGAGGTCCTGGGCTACTAATGATATAGCATTAAGCGGCTGCCTCCATTGATGCGCTATGGCGGTTATCATGCTGCCCATCTCCGCCATTTTAGACTGTTGCACCAGCAGCCGTTCCTTCTCCATCCTCTGTTTTGTCTCTTCAGAGAGCTGGCGCTGCTGCTGAAGCGTAGTTTCATATGTTGATACCAATAGGTTTAATATTTGATGCCTTCCAGAGTTTATCTTATAGGTACTGCCGCCAAGAGCTAACTCTACTTCAAACCCTGTGTTGACATGCGGCCTTGCGGTTGTGAGTAAATTATCAATCCTTGAAATTAATGACTCTTCGCTATACGGCTTCATAAGAAAATTATCCGCCCCGCACTCAAGGCCATGTATTATGTCGGCAGGGTCGCTCAATACGGTAAGAAGTATTATTGGTATGTCTCCAAGCGAGCCCTTAACTTTCTTACACATCTCATAGCCGTTCATCTGCGGCATGTTTACATCGCTGATAATCAACGACGGCGATGTTTCCCTGGCCTTTTCATCCCCGCGAAGCCCGTCCTCCGCCATTATTACTTCATAGTTATACCTCTGAAGAATGCGCCTCAAAAACACAGCCTGCGTAATGCTGTCTTCGACAATTAAGATCTTTGTCTTTTCAGCCTCCACGTTTATTCTTTCAGACCCATACAAAACATAATGCCTTCAAGCAACTCTTCAGTGTCTATGGGCTTTATTATATTTCTGCAAACCTTGTTGCTTGTGTGAAATTCGTCATTGTATGCGGTGGTTATTATGATTGTCTGGGATTCTTTTAATTTATGAATCGCATCTATCATTGCCATCCCGCCCATGACCGGCATCTGAATGTCTGTTATTACTAAATTAATCTCGTCACTATTTGCCAAATAAATGTCAAGGCCTTCCCTGCCATTGGCAGCTTCATAGACCTTGGCTACCCTTCTTTTTAGAAACCTGGCGACTAATTGCCTTATGTAGTCGTCGTCCTCAACATAAAGCACCGTTACTGTCTTCAAATCCGCCTCATTTATCATAGTTCAATCCTCAGCTCGCACCATCCGGCGTTGTTGATTGCCGATATGGCGCCGTTCATATTTTTTTCTATAATCACCTTGGCCATATAAAGCCCCATGCCGCTGCCTCTTGTCTTTTCTTTGGTTGTGAAGTATGGATCAAATACCTTGTTGATTATATCAGATGGAATCTCACCGCCGTTATTGGCGATGGTTATAACATTCCTGCCCGTACCCTCGTCCTTATATAATCTTATCCTGATTATACCGCCGATTGGGTCTATTCGCTCAAACCTGTCCTTTGCGTTGGTTAGAATATTTAAGACAACATGGGCAAACTCATCAGGATAACCCAGTGCCGTTAAACTCTCATCTAACGCCTTGTCAACAACAATGCCATTTTCTTTCGCATACCCTAAGATTAGCGACTCTGCCCTGTTTATCTCTCCCGCAATGTTGAATTCTTTTTGGTCTTTTGCCGTTACGTAGAAGTTCCTGAAATTATCTATGGTCTCAGACAATATCTTTAGCTCAGACATTGCTAATTCAATATTATTATTCAGATAGGCGTCGTCAAGTTCGTTATGCAGATAGGCGTCTCTTATATCCTGAACTGAAATTGCTACGGCGCAAAGAGGCTGCCTCCAGTGGTGGGATATGTTCATAAGCAGCTCGCCCATTGATACATGCCTTGATTGTTCGTACATCAGGCGGTCCTTTTCGCGGTTTTTTTCAACCTCCTCCTCCACTCTCCTTTGCAGGTTTACGTTTTGCCGCTCAATCTCTTCCTGCATGGCTTTACGCTGTGTTATGTCTCTTATAAATGAAAATAATAAGTTGTTGCTTTTTATAAAATTAACACTCACTTCTACATCAATAACCCTGCCGTCCTTATGCCGGTGCTTGGATTCAAACCTGTCTCCTCCCGTCTCTGTCATTCTTTTAATGCGTCTTTGAATTTCTTCCGGGGTTTCCAATACCTCAATATCCATTATTTTCATGTGAGACAGCTCTTCTTCTGTGTAGCCCAACATTTTACTGAACGCCTTGTTTGTTTTTATCAGGGTCCCTTCCATGTCCACTATCGTAAAACCGTCAATAGAGACATCCATCATTTTTTCACACCGCTCTTGCGTTTTTAGTCTGTCGGTAATATCGTTATGAATCGTAACCCATACGGTGCCGTGTCTGCCGTGTTCAAATGTTGATACCGTTGCGTAGCACCAGAAGGTTGTGCCGTCTTTTTTGATATTTTCAATCTGCCCCTGCCACTTGCCTGTTTCAGTTAACTCTTTCATAATAGCGCGCGCTTTCTCCATGGGGTCCATATCTGTCGGGGCGTTAATGACAGATATATGCTTCCCTATCAGCTCATCATGTGCATATCCTGCCATTTTCTCAAATCTGGGATTTGCATATGCAATGACGCCATCAGCCGCCCTTATCAGAGACACCCCCTCAGACATATTATTCAGAATCTCAGTTGATAGGTTTACCTGTTCTTCGATGGCCTGCCGTTCTGTAACGTCATGGACGGTTGAGCAGATATAATCCTTGCCGCATATCTTAATGGGTCCGATATATATCTCAACTGCTTTTATTTCTCCTGATGCGGTACGATGGCGGGTTGTTAAAAAACTGCGCTTTTTGCCGACCACCTCAAAGGCTATCGTCTTTAGTCTTTCCTCGGGAAGGGTTTGAATATCAGGCAGCCTCATCTTTATAAACTTATCCTTTGAATAGCCATAAAACTGGCACGCCTTTTCGTTGACATCTTTTAGTTGCAGCGTCTCGGGATTGATAATCAGGATAGGCAGAATAGTTCCATCGAAAATATTTTTGTATCTCTCTTCGCTTTCAATAAGGGATTTGTTTTGACGAATGTGCGAAATACCGAAGGACAATGTCTCTATCAACTCCCGCAATAATTCCACCTCGTCATTATCAAATGCGTCGGGTTCAGCCGCGTAAATGGTCAACGATCCGATTACAATATCATTAATAATTATCGGCAAGGCAATGGAGGACGCATACCCGCGCTTTATTGCCTCATCTTTCCATGGTTTCAGGCGTTCATCCGTCGTCATGTTATGGGAAACCTCTATTTTCCCTGAACGAATGCATGTTCCTGTAGGCCCTAATCCCCTCTCTGTTTCACTCCACACAATTTCAGCGATTTGTATATAACCGTCATCAAAACCATATGATGATACAGTTACGACATGCTTATCCTCATCATCCTCTTTCTTATATCCTATCCATGCCATTGTATAGCCGGCATCCTTTACAATTACCTTGCATAACTCTCTCAATAGCAACTGCTCACGACTATTCCTACGAATAACCTTATTGCATTTAATAAGCGCATTTAACGCCCTTTTATATTCATTAATTTTCATATCTCTATCCTAAACTCTGCCCTATCATTAAATGGTAACAATTTCTACACCTATTCTTTCTTTAACTATGTGTTGACCGCCGAGAATTTTATCAATCATCTCAAGTGTTTTTACATGAAAATATCTTTCGCCGCATTCTGTACATACTTGTGCATCAACATTCTCCACGATATAGAGCTTGCCGGCAAGCCAATGCTGCCTCTTTACTTTTTTAGCGATTGTGGCTCCGCTACAAAATTCACAAGTCATATTCCCTCCATTACGACATATGCCGTAATTATCACGAGACTGTTATCATCCTTGAATCTGCAGATGACATGAACAGTTTCGCCCTTCAGCGACAAACCTTCAATACGATATCTTGTACCTCTGATATCTGTAAGAAGTCTCCGCTCAATTCTGCCTTTGAGTATTATATTTTCAATGTCCTGTCTTTCTAAACCATCATCAAACATTTCATCTTCAGCATGTGATGATATATAATAATCCTTATCAATTACTTTCTGTCTGATTCTCTGTAATGTTGACATTTCATATCTCTATCCTAAACTCTGCCCCGCCCTCGATATTTCTTACAGTGAGGCGCCAGCCCATGTTGGTCTCTATTATCGTCTTTGACATGTAGAGGCCGATTCCCGTGCCTATATGCGACGGCTTTGTCGTAAAATGCGAGTCGAAAATCTTATTTATAATATCTTCCGGGATACCGCCTCCGGTATCGCTTATGGTAATTATAATCTTTTCACTGCTGTCTTTGTAAACATTAATATTAATTGTATCTTTGCCAGCTTGGCCGGTTTGCCCGCGTTTTGAGAGCACCGCATCTCTGGCATTATTGATTATGTTTAAAATCACCTGCTTAAATTCGTTAGGATAGCCGGTTGCACTGTATAGAGTGCCGCTGTCTTCCGATATTACGTTGATGACAATATTGTCTTTCACAAAATATGGAGCGAACATCGCGGTCAGCTCTTCTACCGCCTTTTTGACATCAAACAAGACTTTTTCTTTGGACGGACGCAGGAACTTGCGAAAATCGTCAATCGTATCGAGCATGAACTCTACGTGTTTTGCAATTGTCGCCTGCGAGTTGGCTAAATACCCTGCGTTCATTTCACCAAAGTTATATGCGTCGCTTAGGTCTTGGGCCGTTACGGCGATAACATTAAGCGGCTGCTTCCACTGATGGGCTATCATGCCTATCATCTCCCCCATTGCCGCCATCTTTGATTGTTGTGTAAGGAGCTGCTCACCCTGCTGCCTCCTTTGAGTTTCCTCTACGACCTTGTCAATGAGCGAGTGGTTGAGGCGGCGCAGCTCGTCGGTCAGGCGTTTGCGCTCAATAAGCTGCCACAGGCCATCCATTAAAATAGTCAACTGGCTGATGTCTGTTTGAGAATATTGCCCATCTTTGTTAGCGACGGCAGTGACCATGACAATCCTATTGCCGTCAAAGGTAGGTACTAACAGCAGGTTTTTCAAGGGCATATGGCCATCGGGATAACCTTTTTTAAATAACTCCGTCGTCTCATAATCGTTAACTATAACCGGACTTCGCCGGCGCACCGCCTCGCCCCACAGGCCGGAGTGCTCTCTCTGAAAACGTAAGTCCGCCCCTTTAACCGCACACTCTTTCATTACACTTGTAGAGAATGCGCTTACAGTATATTCAGTATCGTCCTCATTGCCAAACGCTATGAAACCAATGGTACTGCCAGTCAGGTCTATTGTCTTTTCAAGTACAAAGTTCATAATTTCATTTGCCGGTTTGTCTGCGAGTTGGCTTAAGGCAACCATTATCTCAAGGCGTTTTTCGTTAACCCTGCGCAGTTCCTCTAACTGCCGACGCTCCGTAATGTCCTCGGCAGTGCCGATTACCATATCAATTTTTTCGTTATCAATAAGAGGCGTAATAGTGAAAGAGACAATCCTTGTTACGCCGTCCTTACGTATTAATTTTGTCTCATAATTTGCCACCCTCTGCCCTACAACAGACGCCTTGATAAACTTTTCGGTAACCCCCGGCAATGCCTCGCTGTCAAATAGCACCAGAAATGGCAGCCCCAACAACTCCTCAGCCGTATATCCTGTAATGCAGCTTACCTTATAGTTTGCCAACAGGAACTTGCCAGACGGGTCAATTGAATAAACAGCGTTTGTGGTGTTATCCAATACCTTCTGTAAGAAATCTCGCCGCCGGTTCAGCTCTGCCTGGCCTTCTTTCAGGTCTCTGACCATCTTGTTAAAGGTCTTGGCCAATTGTCCAAGCTCGTCCTTAGTCTTTATCGTAACTACGGTATTGAGATTCCCGCTTCCTATTTCACATGCGGCCTTTTTCAAGGTCAGAATTGGGCGAGTCAGCCATCTTATCATTACCTGAGTAAGAATTAATGACGCAAGAAGATAAACTATAATAAGGATAATAACGTAGCGAATCTTATAATGATATGGGGCAAGGACATCGGCATAATCGCGCTGGATAACTAAGGCCCAGCCTGTCTCTGCGTCTATGGGGATATATCTATATGCCGCCAGCACCTTTACGCCCCTGTAGTCATTGCCTATAACCGTACCCTCGTTTGCCTCTAACACGCGAGCCATAATTGGGGAGTCGAGGCTAAAGAACTTAGCGCCTAATGGTACGGCCTTTTTCCCGTCGGCAAGGGGATGTTTAAGGTTTATAAGCAGCACGCCGTCCTGGTCTGTCAGGACAGATTCGGTATTGTCTCCGCGTTGAGTGTTAGAGTTTAATGCCTCAAGAAAATCAGACGCATTAACATTCATAATGATGACATAGCGGGGCTGCGAGTTAACATCAATAACGTGTGAAATGTAAAGGTCTGTATCGCCGTCCGCAGGGTCTAAGGCAAAACAGATATGATAGCAGCGCGACTTAACCGCCCCCTTTACGTAATATTGATAAGAGACATCCATTCCAATGTCAACAGTTCTTGTGGCAGCAATTATCTTGCCGTTTTTGAGGTCAGCCACCTGAATATTATCGAAGATATTATACGTCTTTCGATAGTTTTCCAGATAATTGGCAAATTCCTGATTTCCCTCAAGCGGCTTGCTGCCCTCTACATACGACTTTGTCATAGAGCTGCTGACAATGGTCTCAATATTTGCGGTCAAGCTCAATATCTTCTTATTGATATTGTCTTTTCTGGTATCGGCAATCTGGTTTATGCCGCTAATAGCGCTGTTAAAAGATTCCTCATAATCACTTTCTATATCGGTAAACGGCACTCCTACTAAATCGGTAAACACAAACAGAGAAACAGTTACTATAATAATGAGCAGACTAATGAAAACAGACATCTTTGCCTGTATGCTCGATGACACTATATTGAGAGCCGACTTATTCATTGAATTGCCTTTAAATCGCGCGCACTATTCATAATTAATCTCATCCATACGATATTTATTGGACATATTAACGATATCATAAATCAATTTCCTGTCAAAGCTGCCGATGACCTTCTCATCGCTCACGTTAGAATCAATCTTTCCCTGAGCCCTCAGAAACTCTACAATTGATGCAATCTTGCCGTCTTTATTAAGGATCTTTTCGGGAATAACCGGCACTTCGTTCTGCCACGTCATATCTTTAGCCGCTATGTCGGCAATCTGCTCAGGAGTTACATTAAAATCATATCCCCCGATAGCCTTGATATTGCTCTGCGTCCATGATGCGGCAAGAATTAAATTTGCCCTGTCGCTTTTAATCCATTTTATTGCCCTGATTTCAGCCGCCAGCACCTCGCGCACCGCCTCCGGATGTTTTATATAAAACTCCTTTGAAAAATAAATATAGCCAAAGGTCAAACTCCTGCTGATAACGGTGGTCTCAGGGTAGTTTAGCAGTGTAAGACTTACTGTCGGCTCCCATGCAGAGATAGCGAATATCTTTTTTTCATGCAGCAAGGCCGCCATCTTTGTAGTATCAAGCGGCACAAGCTGTACATCCTTCTCTGTCATCCCCTCATGCGATAATGTCCTAAGCAGTGTGTAATGTGCCGTAGAGCCGGGTACATAGCCAACTCGCTGCCCCCTAAGCCCCTCTATAAGCCCAGGCCGCCGCGCGATTATCGCCGTAAAGGACTGCTGTACAATGGCGGGAATAATAACGTCTTTTTTTGCCGCCGCGCTGATAGCGGGCATATCGCCCACAACTCCGGCCTGTAAGTCATCGCTGAGAAAGAATTGGTTGATGTCCCTGCCGGCTAAGAATGAGAAGAAAGTAATCGTCATCCCCATTTCCTTAAGCCTCTTTCGCAGGATTAAGTCCCGGGACATAATCGTTGTAACGACTCCGGAGGGCAGATATAGCGGCTGAACGCCGATGTTTAGTTGATTGTCTGACTTTGCGAACTTATAGTTTGAGTAATATGCCCCGCCCTCAGCAGCGATATTCAGCGCTGACGACAACATGAGCGAAATAACCCCAATAAGCCGCAATAAAAAACTCATTACGTCAGCCCCCTTATGGCCCAATCCACAGTGCGCCTTTACTATAACAGAATTGGCCTCGTTTTGAAAAGTGTGACGGGGTTGACAACGGGGCAATTATAATAGAAATATCCTTTTGGGGATTCCCTATTAGGGTCTTTTTCTTTTCATTGACAATTGCGCTCTGGCAACGTATTGATTTGCAAAAAGCCGCTAAACAACGTTAATATGTAGTATCTGTTACGTTAGGAGGTGTCCCCCATGAATAATGTGGAGGCTTACCGCTACTGCGGACCGCTTTTCGATGGCTTTTATATTGCGGTGCAGTCAGACGGGCTTGTGGTTTGCAGCTGCCGCGACGCATGGGATGTGATTAGTTTGGGGAAAGTCCCCGATAGCAGCCTCTATGATATTTGGCACGGCGGGAAGGCCGAGGCTGTCAGAGAGATGTTTAGACAAAACACCCCGCCCGATACCTGCCGCAATTGCCCATTTGTCGTGGCAACATCTGACAAAAGCAAACTCTATAGTAAAATCAAGACGCCTTACATGGTCTTCATAGAGACCAACTCCACCTGCAATCTTAGATGTAAACGCTGTGACCGCACGAGGATATTGGCAAACAGAGAAAAGCCGCACATGGACATTGAAACCTATAAAACGCTGGTTGACGAATTAAACACGCTTGAGAATTTTAAGTTCCTCATTCTTCACAATTATGGAGAGCCGTTCCTGCACAAAGCAATCTACGATATGCTGCTTTATACAAGGGCAAAGGCCCCTTTCATTAACACATATGTCTCAACCAACGGGCTTTTACTCGACACTAAAGAAAAACAGCAGATTGTGGCAAATACGGTTGACCAGATAGTGTTTTCCATTGACGGCAGCTCCGAGGTCTCTTACATACAGTACCGCGAGGGGGGAAATTTTGAAAAGGCCTTTAACAATATGGCCTCTCTGGCAGACATCAAAAGACAGGCCGCCTCCGATATTGACATCATATGGCGCTATCTGCTTTTCAAGTGGAACGATTCGGACGAGGATATGCAAAGGGCCATATATTTAAGCGAAAAGACCGGCGTTACGCTATGCTGGCACATAACTTCATACCCGCCCGGCGCGCAGTCGGCCAAATACACCTGGGACGATAAGCTCAACACGCAGAGGATAGAGGACAGGCTTTGGCGCGAGCCTCCATACGGCGTGTTAAACGTAAAAAGAAACAACTATGACCCAAAGAAATGGCAGAGTATCGCCTCTTTAGGTGTAAGCGGTTACTTCGCGCGGTATAAGGAGCGCTTTGGCTGCGGCAAACTATGAAACCGGCATTAAGGATGGCGATATTACTTATCTTGCTCATGGCAAAGGCTGCCTCTGCGCAACTGTATTTAAGCGGCTATGAAGCGGTGTTTGAGGCGGTTCAAAACCGCGCCGGGAAGATCGCTGATGTTCAGACAACGCTAAGAATTACCTACTCAACCGATAGTGCCCTTAGCAGCGGGTTTAAA
>JAKOEO010000001.1:87940-98210 GCA_022321325.1 Candidatus Magnetominusculus sp. LBB02
GACAACGCTAAGAATTACCTACTCAACCGATAGTGCCCTTAGCAGCGGGTTTAAATTCGTGGGCACGGGCAACATTTCAAATATTAACATAACCGCAGAGGACGGCAGCCCCGTCAGTTTGGCTTATGAGAGGCTCAAAGAGAATAAGCTGAGCTTTGGATTTCCTGCCGTAATGTCTGGAAATAAGACCATCGTGATAACCTTTGTCATGGAAGATGCTATAAAGGACAGGCTTCTTTATAGCCTGTTTGACGCCCAATGGGTTGGCAAATGGCAAATCCCTGTCAATAACGCGGTCTATACGTTCGTGTTTCCACAGGGATTTACATACACTGAGGTTGATACGAATTTCGCATCGTTTAATAAGCTGACGGTTGACGGCAGACAGGCGATTCAGGCCGTTCAGCCCCTGCTGGCTGAGACGGCCTTCTCTGTAAAAGTGAAACCCTCCTTTGGCGGGCACTCATTTACTTTTTTTGTCGTTGCGGCGATATCGTCTGTGTTGTTAATCCTGTTCATAGCTGCGAATATAAAAAGCCTGCCTGACTCCGCGAGGCATGATACAAGAGAGTTGACGCCCGCCGAGGCGGCATATCTGAAAAAGGGGCTTAAACACTCTGTCTGCGTTTGCATATTTGATCTAATGCAGCTTGGCCGCATGGTAAAGACCCCGCCACAGCAACTGCAATCTCTAAACCCTGATAACACGTACTATGCCTATGAGATACTGCTTATGGGCTTTTTTAAGACTCCCCGCACGCTGAAAGATTTATTTAAAAACAGAGCCATTATTAAAGACTACGAGGGCGATATAGTTAAATCCCTTGCAGGCAAGGGCTGCCTGAAGGATACGAAGGCAGAGAGGGCGGCTGCGGGAAGGATATTATTCGCCTCTGTGGCTGCCGCAGCGGCTGCGGCAGCCGCGTGGAAATATGCAGATACTGACACGGTCTATTTGTTATTGTCTCTGATTGTTCCATTGGTGGGCGTTGCCGCGTCTGTTGTATTATATAATCTCCGTTCAAAAACCGGCAGGGCGCAATACGCATTAGAGAAATGGGAAAAACAGATGGAGACCCAGCCGTCATTCGTAAGGGCTGGCAATCCCGTTATAAGTTATGGAGTTGCGATACTTGGGTTTTCTATCCTGGCCGGGACAGTGTTCGATGAGTTCTTAGGCTATGTTTCGTATGCGAGGCAGTTGCGTGACGGCTCATCGGAGGGATGTTCAGGGTGCAGCGCCGGAGACTCATCAGGCAGCAGCGACAGTGGCAGTGGCGGCGACGGCGGTGGAAGCGGCGGCTGTGGCGGCTGTGGCGGAGGAGGCGATTAAGCCATTTTGAGAATATCCGGGTTTGACGACTATTTCTATCTTCAGTGGCATATTACAAATAGCTGCAACCTGCGCTGCAGCCACTGCTACATAGCCGGGGATAAGCCGTCCTTAGGACGCGGCGAATTCATAAGCATTATTGAAAAGTATGATGAGTTCTTAAAACGAATGCGCCTTCAGGGCAGGATTCAGTTTACAGGAGGCGAGCCGCTTCTATCCGGCGACTTGTTTGAGATCCTCGATGAGGCGCGAAAGAGGGACATGCCTGCAAGAATTCTATCTAACGGCACTCTGGTTACACGCGAAACTGCGAGAATGATTAAAGAGACGGGCTGCAGAGTCGTTCAGGTGTCGCTGGACGGCAACAGACAGACGCATAATGCCATAAGAGGAGATCTTGCCTATGAAAAGGCAATGGAGGGCATAAAGGTTCTAAAAGAAGCGGGTATCTCCGTAACGGTGATGATGACCATATCGGGGGATAACTATAAGCAGCTTAACTCGGTTTATAGCAGCTGCCTTGAAGCCGCGGCAGACAGGTTTTCTATCTCAAGGCTTATTCCAATAGGGCGCGGGGAGACGGCCAACAGGTTGTCAAAGAACCAGACGAAAGAGATGTTTAAGGCCGCCCTTGTCCTAAAGTCAGAAAATCGCATTGAAATGCCCCTGAGAGACCCCCTGTGGGGCAGCTATTTCAAGAAGGCCAACCCCAGACTTATCAGCGGCTGCTCGATAGGATACAACGGGATTTGCATAGACAGCGACGGTACGGTATATCCATGCCGGAGGCTGCCTGTAGCGTTAGGCAATATCATGGACGATGATTTTGACAATATTTACAACTGCGAGCAATTAAATCAACTGCGAAACAGGGACGCCATGAGGGGCAAGTGCGGCAGGTGCCGCCACAGGTGGCAGTGCGGCGGCTGCAGGGCGGCGGCCTTCGCGGCCAACGGAGATTACATGGAGGAAGACCCACAGTGTTTCATATGACAAAACGGGCGCGGTTTTTTATAATTGCTGCGGTTGCATTGTGGATATTGTCAATTGCCATAGTATTGCATAATCAGGAGATTATCGTCGCCGCATGGCAGAGTAAACCGGTTACGAACTTTAGCCATGTGGCAAACTATACATACGAGGCTTTTTTGGATAAGAACGACTTATCGCCGCCCTCATCCGCAATGCTCTTTGAAGACAGCACTGCCCTTGGGCCTGGCAACTCCAACGCCCCGTCCATTTCATGCCTGGGGCGCGGCAGGTATCAGTTCCGCTATGACCGTCTCCATTTTTCCACGTCCGACAACACTGACCCGATGAGAAACGGCAGATATTACACAATAAAGTGGCCATATCCAATTCCCCCGCCTTTGCGCTGGCTCATCTTTGGACTAACAATTGCGGTAACGGCAATAAGCGTAAGAGGACTGGACTATTTGAGAGGCTGCCTGAGGCAGCGTGGCGCCGTCATCCTGTCAATTTCTTTTGGGATTGTCATTGTATCGTTTCTGATAACAAGGCTGCCGTACCTGATTTATTACCCGGTGGTCTCGATACACCCTGACACGGTGGGGTATTTTGAAATAGTTTCTCAGATGGATAAAGGGCAGATGCCGTCTCTTTATTTGAGGCCGCCCGGGTATCCACTTTTTATGAAACTGGTATTTCTGATATCTAATAAACTTTTTTCGCTTGTAATTGCCCAGGCTGCCATGTCACTTCTGTCATCTTTGGTGTTTGTATATGCCGTGTTTAAGGCATACCGGCGGTTGGCTATATCAGCGGCTCTGGCGTTAGCAGCCTTTATATCAAGCCATGTTTATCTTGAGGCTGAGATCTCGATATTGTCCGAGAGCATTTATGTCAGCGTGTTGGTTCTGGCCTTTGGATTTTTAATCATGGCCTTACGCTTAAGAAAGTCTTTGTACTTTATTTTATTTTCAGCGGCTGCTGCTTATTCTATTTATATTCGTCCGGCGGGCATGTTTTTCATACCAATAGTGGTAGTAATTGTTATTTACGCAGTTGTCAATCATTACAAACGAAGACATGCGCTTGCCATTGCCGTACCGTTTGGCTGCCTGCTTGTAACTCTGGCCTCATATAACTTGTTGACATTTCATACATTTTCTTTGAGCAACTACGGTGAGCTGACTACACTGGTAGGCATGTCTACTTTTCTTGAAGAAGACGGCAGTTATAGCAAGGAATTAAACGAGGCGATACGAAAAATTCGGGCAAGGTCAACGCCAGTGGACAGGGATATTTTGGAGACATCGTGGTCGCCTGAGAAATTCGACAGGGCAATGTTTAACGCCTATAATGCAGGCGGTGACGGCGGCATTATAGGCCCGATAAGCGAGGCGGCGGGAAATCCGCCACAGAAGAGACTGCTGTCGGTATGCCGTGGCCTTTATCTCGATATAGCCAGAAAGAATCCCTATAAGTTTTTCAGAAAGACATTTATAATATTTCTGGCCTATCATCAAAATACATCCAAAGAACACGAATTTTACAGCACAGTAAATACTCTGTACAACGATATGTATGTCCAGAAAAATACGCTGTGTAACACTCATGACGATTCAGTGAAAGCGATTTGTAAGGAATATTCCAATCCACAGCCTTTAGCATATTTCAGCGTACAGGACAGCGGCTGCGGAGGCATTGTTAATTATATCCCGACATTTATCCAGCAAATACACTATAAAATATTTTCTAAACTTCATAAATTTTTATTTAGAAGTCTCTTCTGGCCTATACTAAATCTCATTATTTTCATTATGAGCGCATTTTATTTGGTCCGCTTCAGGTTAAGATATACAGGGGCGTTTATTCTTTTTATAATGTCGTCATCGGCGTTACTCTCTGCACTCATAGTGGGTTTGTCAACCTTCCCCAATGTAAGATATACGTATACGACAGAGTTTATATATTATGCTGTGGCAGCGTTAGCGCCCATATTATGGAAAGACGAATTGGCGTCAGACGGGCAGTCACGATATTAGTCCCAGCCCCAGCGGATGTCGCGCATAATGTCTTTGAATTCATAGATGCGGATTCTTTTTTCAACGGGGGCAAGGGCGGCGTCAATAAGCCCCTGCGCCTCGTTGAACGTTGAGAGCCTTACAGGCGTGGCAGCCGGTATGCCGCTAAATGGAAATCTGCCTTCAAGCATCCAATACAAGAGCAGTCCAAGATAATAGACAATGGTTTTTTCTGTCAAATCCTCATTTTCCAATATCTTTTGCGGCGATGGATTATCAAAAAACTCAGGCGTAACAAACCACTCCGTTTTGAACGCTGTCTTGTATTTCCTGCTGTGAAGAATAATCTCTCTGTCAATATGGGGTTTAGACAAGCCGTTGCCGGCAAAGAAAACCCTGCTGTTGTCCCAAAAAACATGCGAAGGGTGCAGGTTGGGGATAAACCTTAGCGGACGGGCGGCGCTGAGCAGCTTTATTGCGGCAGCAAGAATGTCTCTTGCCTTATGCGGCGGGATGCCTGTCCTGCCAAGCGCTTTTAAAGATGGCGCAGAGATAAGAGGCTCCACCTGAACTATCCATTTCTGGCTCCTGTGCACATTGAGTATCCTCGTAAAGCCATCTGGCAGGGCGTTAAAGTCTGTGTCGTCGGCGATATTGATATGATTGTGAGGTATACACCTCAGGAGTGCATCTGTCTTCTTTGCCTGGTTGTAGGCGCTTAGTGTGATGAACAGGCCGTGGTCTCTGTGCAATCCCATCAGGGCATAATCTGAAACCACTACCATTGGAAATCCCCTGCGAGAAAGACAGTCCTTGAGTCTTGTGTTGATCAAAAGATCAACTCTGAATGGCAGTTGTTTAGCCCTGTATGCGGTTAATATGCCGATTTGGTCTTTTAACGCAGTAACCCTGCTGAAAAAATGATTTGAGAAGTTTAAGAAGTAATTTTCGATTTTATGTTCAGGCAGCCTGTCCATATAATCCATCTCTTCGCTGTCTGCGCCGCCTTCATATCCCGCCAAAATCAGCTTATGTAAATAGTTAAATGCGGGCTTAAACTCGTTTACGTTGAGAAATGCCCTTGCCAGTTCAAATTTCAGCGCACACAGGTGGCGGTCTTTCGTCTTAATATCATAGTAGTCCTTTTGGAAGATATGCCTTATCTGAAAAGCAATCCAACCGTACAGGCTGACATGGGCAAGACGCAGGTAAAACAGCCTCTTGTAGAGATTGAGTATATATCTGTAAAATCTCCGTCTCTCCGCCTCGCTAAGGGCTATGCCGTTTGTAACATTGTTTTCATACAGGTACAGGCAGTTGCGCCACTGTAATGTGTCTTCTTTGACTAACCTTCTAAGCAGAATTCTGAAGCTGAAATCCCATGATTGAGTAGGCGGGTTTGCCAGCATACCGGCATTATTAAGATATGCCGCAATCTCCTGCGGGGCTGCGGCAGTCAGCCTTTTCCATTTATTGTTTTCCCGAAACCAGAAAAATACTACATAGAATAATCTTATAAAAAGCGGATAGTTAAACAGCAACAGTATAACTACTGTTAGTATGAAAATCCCTCCGGCAAGAGGAATGAAGGCGTTAATTATGGAGCGCACCATTTTGGCCTTCTTATAAAAGTCTGCCACACCCGGCTCTTCCAGAAATTCAGGGTCTTGCTTCAGAACGTATTCCAATTTTTTTTCGACATCTCTGTAGAGTACAAACTGAACCAGCGCCGGATAGTCGTATCTGGAAACCATCTCCATCAGATCTCTTTTTACCGAGGTAACGTTTGACAAAAGCGCTGCCTCTTGTTTTATGCTTTGTTTGAATTGCTTAAGCGTCTGGCGAAAATAATGGTCGCCGGGGTATAGTTCGAGGGCAATGGACGAGAGGATGTCCGATCTGTTGTCATTGTGCGATTGAAGGGAATTTCTTAGCTCTGTAAGCAGGTACTCCATCTGAGGCGGGGGCAGCACTGCCTGGTTGAAATAGTCCGGCGCGTTTGGACTTTGCAGAGAGAGTTTTATGGTTGGAGACGCAGAGAAATAAATCTGCTTATCGTCAGTAATGCCGGTGAGGGCATATTGCCCCTCGGCAGTCTTGAAAAGATATATTTTATCAAGCTGCGGGATAGGCTGGTCGTATTGGGCAAGCTTGTTTTTAATGCCGTCTTCGATTGCGTAAAGCGTATTATTGTCCTCTGCAAGTATCATTGGGATGTACTGGTTGTCTATTGATTTCCTGATATAAAACGGGATATGTTCATATAGTCTAATACCGCTTGAAAGCGGCTTTTTATCAAAACTTGCGGCGCCGATTTTCCAAATCGCCCCGGTCTCTGAGATATTAAGGTATAAAGAACAATCTGAGGCGCCGCTGCAGAAGGCAGGCATCTGTTCGGTAAGGTTATGCTGAAGCCCCTTATAGATAATATCGGGCTTAATGGACAGCGACTTGCCGGCATGTACGGTAAGCGTGTAGAAATCAACGGTCTTATTATGAGATGGACAGACTATGCGCCACGTAACGTTATCTTTTGATTCCTGTCCTTTTATCAGCGTAGGGGCAACCCTAAGTTCATTGGCAATGGGCAGCGTTACCTGATCAAATGTAAAACCGTTTGCCGTAGAGAGAAACACCTGCAGGTAGTGCTTGTCTTTATATGTGTAAGGGATGATAAAGTCGTTTTTGCCATCGTCGCTTAAATCCTCAACGACGGCGGACGAGTATACCGTACCGTTTATCTCGAATGGATAGACGTCTAAAGGGGCGTTTTTTGTAAGGCCCTTGCCGTCAATCAGGAAAAGCCCTCTTGCGCTGACAAGTATGTCAACATTGCCGTCGTTGTCGAAATCGGCGATGGCGGGTTTTGATACAATGCTGCCCTGCACTGCAGCCTCTGTCCGTTTTGTAAAGGTGCGCCCATCAATGACGGCAACAACGCTTTTTTCAGCTGCTTTATCATAGCCTGCCAGCTTTGCAAATGCCACAATATCTGGATGGCCTGATTTTTTCAGATCAAGAAGGATTGGGTCAGCCTTAATGGATTCGCCGATTTTTATGGCGTGCGGTTTCTTGCCGTTAGAGTTTATGGCAACTATATAGCCTTTTTTCGTCCCGAAGATTATCTCGTCTTTGCCGTCTGCGTTAATGTCGCCAAAGACAAGGGAGGTTGAAATCTCGCCATATGTGTCTGTCCAGTGTTTATCGCCGGCAGGCGGGAAATACCACGGGCTGCCAAAGGCCGCCACAGGAAGCAGCATAACCAGCAATAGCAGCGCAATCTGCCTCTGAACTAAGTGAACACGCATACATTGATTATATAAATATCGGGCAGGTTAATGTCAAAAAAATTGCAGGGGCTACAGCTAAACCTAAGAGGCGTCTGCGGAGTAGTTCCTATAGTAACTTTCTACTTTGGCGACATAGTTTTTTGTCTGCTGCGGGATTGCGTACGGTCTTCTGTCCAGATTACCCATACCCCAGTTATATGCGGCCAGCGCCTGGTGAACATTGCCGGAGTACTTGTCAAGCAGCTGCTTGAGATAGCGGCTTCCGCCGTCAATGTTTTGTTTTGGGTCATAGGAATTTGTTACGCCAAGGTCTGCGGCAGTTCTTGGCATAAGCTGCATCAACCCTCTGGCGCCTGACCTTGAGCGCGCGTCCGTGTTGCCGCCGCTTTCGGCCACAATAACCGCCTTAATCAACGCCGGGTCTAATCCATAAGTGGATGCCGCCTCATTTATGTAATCTTCATATTTGCTGAGTTTTGAACTCATCGGCAAGGACTTAGTATCATCGCCTGAGGTCTCGGCATTATAGGACGGCGTCTCTTTCGACGTAAAAAGGCTGTCGGCTGTTACGGTGGACTGCCCCTTGTGCTGATTCTTTGACACTACACTGTTGGAATTCCATCTGCCATCACCGCCTGCAACCCTTCCCTCTTTCGACATTTGGCGCATGGAACTGTTTCTGTCCGACATTAGGGAAGACACATCTGTCTTAAATCCCGTAGAGGGAAATATTTTCTCAGAGTCAGGAAATAAATTCGTATCGTCTATTTTATCCAGTGATAAATAGGACTCCATCGCGCTGATTGTTGGGTCAATGGCCGTTGGGACAGCGTTTTTCCTCTTCTCATCAGTAACGGTACTATTCAGTACGGTCTTAAAATCACCGCCTGTAACGCTTGATGACCTTGCGGAGGTAGGCTGATTTGTACCTGTACCCTCCAGTTCTTTTAACAGCCTCTTTTCTATCCTTCCAAACATGCCTACAATATTGCAAATATCGTGCCAACTAAAAACAACAACACTCAGGGCTTTGAGCGTTTTCCGGCGGCATCCAACGCGCTTATAGCCTCTTTGAACAGGACGCTCATATTTTTTGTCTCTGCCGCTATCTTATTTAACAGTTCCGGCAGAGTGCCAGAAGTCATGGCAGACGCCTTCTCTGCCCATTTAAGATAAGTCTCTGCATGTTCGTCGTTATGTTCCAACCAGTGCTGAAGCATTGCCATGAGTTTATCATAATCGTCCATTTGTTCTCCTTATCGTCAATGTTTAAATCTCAGGCTTTCATCCAGATTAATATTAAAGTATTGGTCAACATAATTCTCTATATTCCAACGCTCCCGAAACAGATCTACCTCTGCCTCGAAAAGGCCGGAGCAGCGTTCCGTGTCTTCATACGGTTTTCCCACGCTTACCGATTCATGATGGTAGAGTTTCGCATATGGCGTATAGATGATCTTATAACCTTCCTTTCTCACGCGAAGGCACAGGTCTATGTCGTTGAAGGCTATCCTGAATTTGACGTCGAAACCCTTTATACGATTAAACAGCGTCTTACGCATTAACAGGCACGCCCCGGTTACCGCCGTTACATTTCTTACCACATCCTTTGCGTGAAGGTAAGGGAAACCCATCAGCTTGCCATCTGGATAAAGCCTGCCAACATGCGAAGCGGCGCGCTTTAGGCCCACCACAACGCCCATGTGTTGAATCGTGTTATCAGGGTAGAGCAATTTAGCGCCCACCGCTCCAACCTCCGGCAGCTGACCGTATTCCATCATTGCCGAGAGCCACTCATGGTCTATCACCTCGGTGTCGTTATTTAAAAACAGCAGATATGGCCCTTTTGCCCTTTGTGCCGCCCAGTTATTAGCCTCAGCGTAGTTAAACACCGGATTTGGATAATCAATAATTATTATTTTCTCTCCAATCTCATAGTAGAATTCTTGCGTTGCAGGCTCAATGCTGCCGGTATCCAGCACAATTATCTCTATATTGGGATAGTTCGTTTTCCCAATCAACGACCTTACGCATTTCTCCAAATACTCAACCTTGTCCTTTGTCGGTATGATAATGGAAACAAGAGGGGTTTCCCTCAACTTCCTTTTAATCCTGTAAAGGCCGGTGTTGTTTTCATTTATCAGCTGCCCCTCGATTGAGTTCCTATCCATGTAGTCTTTCAGCGCCCTCATTGCGCTGTCAAAGGCATAGGTTTTGTGCTGTGCGTTTTCTGAGGCCGAGCCGTATATCTTTCTCCAGTGATAGAGGGCCTTTGGGATATGGGCTATACGCTCCGGGGTCGTTTGTTCGGCAAACCGCAGCACCATGTCATAGTCCTGAGAGCCTTCGTAGCCCTTTCTGAAACCGTTAATCTTTTCAATTATTTCTCTTCTGTAGACGCCGAGGTGGCATGTGTACATCATCGAGCAAAAAAGCTCAGGCGACCAGTCCGGCTTAAAAAATGGGTCGCACAGCGTACCATCCTCTTCCAGCTTATCCTCGTCGCTATAGATAAAATCCAGCGCCGGGTTCATATTCAGAAGTTTCACGTTTTCATAGAGGGCGTCCATTGTAAGCTCGTCGTCGTTATCCAACAGGGCTATAAACTCCCCGTCGGCCATTTTTAACGCCTCGTTCGTTGCCCCTGAGATGTGCATATT
>JAKOEO010000001.1:98345-118551 GCA_022321325.1 Candidatus Magnetominusculus sp. LBB02
TTGAATGCACTTATCCAGCCAACATGGCGATACGTTGTAAACAGGTGTGATGACAGATATCTTCGGCCTATACGAAAACTCATCTATAATGCCTCTTATCTTCTTTCTCGGCGGGCGTCTTGTGATTTCAAGGTATTTCATATACGAATCTGAAATATAGTACTGCGTTGACCATAACCTGACAAGCCCGGTATCGGATATTATTTTAAGCGTAACCGTATGGTCTCCTACCGAAAAATTATTCTCATAAGCATTATAAATGACAAATCCAGAGTTTGAACTGTCTTTGTAACATGGCAAGAGTCCTCCAATCTCCTTTGTGCTGATTCCGTGAAATGCCTTGCCAATATACACATCGTCTACATAAAACTCAATGCTGCTTATCCCGTCAGGGCTTGACGCCCATCCCTCGGCCTCTATAACATGGCTGGTTATTGACAGCTTGTCGCAGCTTAATATGATTCGCTGTTGCTCGTAGAGGGGTTGTTTATACGGCCTGTTTACATAATTATATTCGTACATTGCTTTAGTTAGGCCTGTCTTGGAAATTGCCTCCACTCTCATCGTATGATAACCGGCAGAAAGCGCCTTATCCAATTTCTTATATAAGCAGAAGCCGCAGTTTACTCCGTCTTTATATGCCATATATAAGGGAAATGTTTCAACCATCTCCCCGCGCTCAAATCCATAGTAGGCCGCACCAATAAACTCATTATCTATATGCACTTCCACCCTGTCTATCCCATCCGGTGACAGCGCCCATCCCCTTACCTCGACAAAGTCCAGAGACATTTCAGCCTTATCCAACGCAATAAGCGCCTCAGGGGCAGTTCTTATAAGATAAAGGGCATACTCTTCGATTGATTCATACTCGAAATCCCATGACTTTGTCTGCCCGTCATTGGCCAATGCCGTTATCATAAGCACATGTCTGTCTGTGGACAGCGGGGTCTCAAATATTTTGTCAAAATGAATAAATATCCTTTCCGTATGTTTATAGCATGGATAGCGTGCCTTAATATCGTTTCTATTGCCTATTTTTGCGTGGCCAATGTAATTGCCGTCCATAAACAACTTGACGACGTTAAGCCCCGACGGCGTAACAATCCATCCCCGCACTTTTACTACTTCACATGTCAGAAACAGCATATCAAACGATGTAAAGAATGTTGGGTTTAGCCTGGCATAGGACTCATAATCTTCGGCAACTTCACGAACTATTTCAAGTGCGCAGTTGCGGCCATTGTTTGTTCGCACATGGAGCTTGATTGTATGCTGCCCCTCGGCAAGCGGCTCTTCAAGGGTCTTGAAAAGGCAAAACCCCGCGTTTTCACTGCCTTTGTAACACGGGAATCTATCTCTTACTGCGGCCTCTCTTTTTACACCGCATACCGCCTTGTCCACAAACACACCATCTATAAATACGTCAACCTCTTTAATCCCTTCGGGCGACGCCGCCCAGCCTGAAATATCTATAACATCAAACGTCAATATGGCAGTATCACAGTATATGTTCGAAGAAGTAAGGCGGCGCTCTGCAATCTCAACCTGCGTTGACCATACGCCAAAATGCCCTCCTTCCGTTATGGCCTTAACAGAGACAGTATGGAGGCCGACCCGAAACGGCACATCTAAGGGTTTATAAAAACAGAACCCGGAAGAGGCGCTGTCTTGATAACCCGGATAGACCTCTGCGACATCCGGTCTGTTGAGCCCACGGCGGGCGTCACCGACAAACGCCTCGTCTACATATATTTCGATAGCGGTAATCTTCATTGTAGATGCCGCAAACCCTTCTATATCTACGGACTGTGCCTCTAACAAAACTGTATCGCAATGAATAGCAATGGCAGGCGCTGCCGACTCAACCGTTTCCTCTTTTGATTTGAACCGTCCAGAGATATACCTTCGTATTGCAAGCGCCAGATTATAGAGGCGAAACGACTTATGAGCCAGATATGCCGCCAACAGCTCTGAAAAAGACGGGTAGCGCTGCATGTAACAATATTTCCTGAAAAACAGCAGCTTGTGAAGAAGGGCAATAACTATAACCTGCCAAATGCTGCATCTTTTCAGGTCACGGTCATTTGAAAAATAAAAGTCTTCTTTCATAGCTCCCTGATTATATCATAATATCTGAGAAGCAGGGGCAGACCGGGTATCCCAATTGATTTTACAGTGCCGTATCTCCAGTTCGACTGCTTAATCACTGCTTTAAACTTGGCAGGATTGAATATTATAGCAGGATTGTTGATTTTGTCGTCGTTGAAATCGGTGATGCTCTTAGAGCCAAAGTCCTCCGCGTGCTGTAGCCTAAAGAGATGACGCATCTCCTCTTTTGCAGGGAAGGCGATACCCCTTTCAGCGGTAGTCATTATAAATGGTTTGATGTCGTCAAATGTGTAGCCAGTGAGCATAACGGCCCTCAGGAATTCCCTCGAGAAGTCAACAACGCCCTCTTTTATGGCCTTTATCAAATCGTTATTGATTAGCTCAATCACCCTGCCGGGGTCGTTTTCGTCCTTAAAGACCGGTTCTACCATATTAGTTTCAGGATTGATTTTATACCCAACCGTAGTCGGCTGAAGGTCGCGGGCGCCCTCCTCAAACAACTCCTCGAAACGGGCAAGTATCTGTTCTACGGCAGAGCGCCGCCTTTGGTCAAGCAGTATCCCAACAATGGTGTTTCTTGTTTCGTCAAATGTGTATTTGGCGAGATTGCTGAAACCAAAATATAGGCCATAGACATGGGGATAGTCCTGCCTCTCTATGAATGCGTCCTGAAGGAATTTCTGTATAGAGGCGCTCCATCCAATATCAATGAAGGCCGTCTTTCCCGAACCGAAAAAATTAAGCTGATTCAGATACCGCTGCAGAGTGTCTCTGTCGGCGGCGGCATATTTACGCACTTTTGCCTGAAACTGCTCGTCTTCAATCAGCGATGCAAGCCTATAATCATTAAAATCCCATATGGGGTCTTCAACGTTATTGAAATCGTGTTTCTTCGCGATATCCAAAATGTCTTCATGGTACAAACCAAAGACCTTTAAAATCGAGTGCAGGCCCTTTTGAGCCGGGTTACAAAGCCCCAAAAGCGCCTTGTCCACTGGAAGTCCGTTGATTAAAGAGGCCAATGCGGTTGTCTTCCTGGTTAAATAGACGTAATCCGCTGTGGGCATTTCACCTTCAGATGACAATGCCGGGGCAAATATTTTATAGATGTCCATAAATAGCTCCCCTTCTCTGGCGATAAAAAAGGCCTTTTTTATCCCATTCCTCTTTATCTCCTCAATAACGCCATAGACAAAGGCCGCATATATCGGGCCTAAAAAGGAGTAGCCGTAATTGTAGTAAAAACCGCCCCCTTGCGCCTTACGGGGACGAATGAGCTGCAGCGCGTAACGCCCTCTCCAGTAAGGATTTTTTGCGGCAAGGGCATCGTAGTTAAGCATGATATTTTTTCTTTTGAGATGTGCCGTGTCGTAAAGCCTGATCGCCTTTATCCCCATCCTTATCGGGACGCGATAGTCGGCCTCTATGTGGTCGCCAATGTGGAGCATTCGCCCTGGGGCCACCTGCTCTTTCGCTAACACGTAGTCAAACAGCTTGCCTGAGTGCTTGCCCAGACCGTTTTCAGATGATACATAGATATCATCGAAGTACCCCTCTATGGCCTTATCTTTAAATATCTCCTGAAAGTGCCCCTTATCGAGATACATGTTAGAGACGGCAATTACCCTTTTATTGATAGACTTGAGCCATTGAAGGATTTCCAGCATACCTTCTTTAACGACAATCACATCCTTTTCTATGTCAAGATCTAATCTGATGATCTGATTTTTGAGCGGCTCATTCACGGTACCTGAGATTTCATTGGCCATCTCGCCTGCTATAGCTGTAAAGGAACACTCGGTGTCTTTGCCCATAGCGCCTGCTTGTTCTCTCAAGCGCGACTCTACATGATTTCTAAGGGTAAATAGTTCATAGGATGAGCGTTTTATGCCGGAAGTCTCATTCAAATATTGAGATAAGGCGCGGGCGGCGGCCTCTTTTACCTTTTCGGGCGGTTCGATCTCTCTTTCAAACAGCGTATCGAAGACATCGAATGAGACAACATCCACAGAGCCGGCTAATCTTTCTATAGCAGACCTTAAGGCACCGGTTGTCTTAACCTGCCGTCCATTCATGCGTAGCATCTATTCAAAAGTCCCTATAAACCAATTGCATCAATACCTAAGCAGCTCTCAGATTCTTCAATAGAGCAGGGAAAGCCAGCGTTCATTGATTAGCGTTAATTATAAAAGAGATGCGCTAATTTGTCAATGACGGCGTCAACTTTTCTCCTCATCAATCGGTATACCGCGCGATAGACCCTGTCTATCACGCGGCGGAGGCGAGTTTAAAATGTATATCGCATCCCGAAAGACATCGAGTAGCGCGGCGCAAGCTGCACGCCGTTGACATATTGATAGAGTGGAAATTGTACAAAACTGTACGCCGAGATATCCTGCCCTATCGGTACGCTGACGCCGGGGCTGATGTAGAGCGTCGTTCCACCCGTGCTGACTGTATCGGAATTTAGTCCCGTGTCGTGTGAGACATATCGAAAGTTAAACTGAACCTGCGGGTAAACGACGTGAAAGTCCATGTAGCGCAGCCCCAGATTTGCATTAAAGGCGTTTCCCGGCCTGTACTGGTCTTTAGCATTAAACGCCGCCTGATAGGTAATCTGTGCAAAGTAATCCAGCGACTGGCTTATATTGTTGGTATAATACAGGCCGAGTATGATGTCAGTAGTGCCGGTTCCCGGCTGAAGGCCGCGGTCAATGGGCACAGGCCCCGGGGCTGTATCGTCAGTTGATGTCCCTGTAAGCGTGTACCTGCCGGTTGGCAGCTTAATGCCGAACAGGACGCCGAGGCTGCACTCTTCTGTTGTAAAACCCTGGTAGCGCCCCAGGAGCTTAATATCGCCTATATTTGAGGTATTAGAGCCGTACTGACCGCCGCCGTCACCAGGCGTGTAACCATCTGACATCATGCCAAGCGTGCTGTGGCTGCGGTTTATATAGGGGATTTGCACATTAATGCCCCAGTCATGGTTAAATGTGTAATCGGCTCCTAATGTGAGGGTGTTGTTCTTCGTATATTTCTCAACCTCCTGCGGGTTGCCGTTATTCATAATTTGGCTGGCGGCAGAGGGTGAGATAGCGCTTGAGCCGCTTCGCAATTGATTCTGATTCAGATAATCGTACCGCAAGTCCAACTTTAGTCCCGATGTTGAAGACAACAAAAGATTGTCCCAGTCCGTGTTCAATGTGCAGGAGCCACAGGAGCAGGCCTCAACCATATCTGCCGCACCCATCATGCCAATCAACGCAAGGGCTGCCGCAATAAGAAAGATTTTACATATAGCTCTACTGTATAACATGATAACTCTCCTTTTACCGAATGTCATAATCCCCAACGCAGGGGCTGAGATACAAGGCTTATATTATGACGGGCAAGTTTGGGGGATGGCTAATGCTGTCTAAGAATGCCGACTCAATATAAATAAAGCGCTGAGGCGATTTAAACTCTGAGACAACAGATAATAAAAGTCCTGAGTCAGGTTCATGAATGAGCTGCGTATCTGAATAATATGCCGCATATGTCGGCGTGTTACAGACATTGAGGGCGGCAAATGACATGGGCTTAGCCCGATTGATATCATAGCCGGCTGCCATTGGCGGCATTGCCGTTGCAGCGATGGCAAACGCCGCCAAGACAATGATTCTCAAGCTCTTCATAGTGGTAGCTTATAATATTGAATAGACTGATTGTCAACCCCGTCACGCCGTATTGCCTCAAGTAAAAATCTACCCAGAAACCGCATTAGAAACTTGCTCCTATTGCGGTTTCTGGGTTCAAATGACTACCTGTTTGGAGCATTATCAAACGCCCTTGCAATTGCCTTCCACGCTAATTTGCGGTCAAAATTGTCATCAAGCGGCAAGGTGCGCACTGCGGCCTTGTCGGTGCGCGGTCTGACCTTTGACAACCAGGTGAATTTATCGCTTAATCCCCATGTAAGAACTCCAATTACCGCCCTCTCATCAAGTGCGGCAGATAGAAACTCCTCATACCTGTCTGCGACCATTCGATCGCGAATATGTATATCTTTCGGGAAATCATTATCTGCAACATCCAATTCGGTAATCATGATCTTAATGCCAAGCCCTGCAACATCCCCAAGGAAAGCCCTGAATGCCTTAGGGTTAAAGCTTTCCCCTTCCATGTTCAGATGCCCCTGTATGCCGAGGGCGTGAACCGGCGTGCCTGATTTTTTCATTCGGCTCAACAATTTAAGCGTGGCCGACCTCGTTCGGACATCTTTGCCGTACTCGACATGATTCATATTTAACATCAGCATGGCGTTTGGGTCTGCCTCTTTTGCCGCGTTAAAGGCTATGTCAATATAACTCTGCCCTAGCAGCCTGAACCAAGGCGTATTACGCATGGCATCAGGTTGATTATCCCATGGGGCGACAGGCTCATTTACCACATCCCATGAGTGTATCTTACCGGCATAGCGGCCAACAACCTCGGCTATATGACTTAGCAGGATTTGTTCGGCATTATTGCCGGTAACAACAGACCCGAGCCATTTTGGCAGAGCCTCGTGCCACACAAGCGTATGGCCGCGAAACAACAAATTGTTCTTCCTTGCAAAATCAAACATATAATCTGCCTGGGTGAAATCAAACTTATCGGCCTCCGGGCGTAACGTATCCCATTTCAAAGCACCCTCCGGCACAATAACCCCACATTCTCTCACAAGGCTGCCCGCAAGCCCTGAGTCGTTTTTCAGAGGGTGAAAGCCAACGGCGGCACCGTAAATCAATCCCTTTTTCGATGCACGCTCTTGCAAAGAAGCCTCCCCCAAGACTTGTTCGCGGCCCCAAACGCGCCCAAATAAAGATGTCTGCACGACTGCGGCAGCAGCCATCTGTTTCAGAAACGCCCGCCTTGTCTTAATCTTTTCTATCCCGCCGCCTTCTTTCAACATGAAACCCTAACAATCTGAAGAGCAGCCAAGGCTCTACAAGGTATCGCCGCCAAAGCCGACCGGGTTCGCAGCACAACCTGTATAGGCTCTCCATGCCCATATGCCCAATCCATCGCGGAGGCGTTGGTATCTGCCCGGCAACATAATCAATGTACGCTCCCACAGTAATGATGACATTTGCTCGCAATGCCTTATAATTATCCACTATCCAGTGTTCCTGGGCGGGCATTCCCATGCCTACCAATAAAATATTCGGGCGATATTCATTTATTTTTTCAATGACATGCGTATTCCCCTCATTTCCAGGTCGAACTCCAAAGTAGCCATGATGGGTATCTATTTGAAGTTTTGGGTATTTTACCCTCAATATCGCGGCGCCTTTCTTTGCTACGCCATGCTTGCCGCCAAGATAAAATACGCGCAGCCCCTCATTCTCAGCCAGTGAAATAATGCCCGGTATCAGGTCTAAGCAAGTGGTTCTGTTGTCTGCCGTTAGTTTATACCCATTATGCTTTGCAAGCCACACCAGCGGCATACCGTCTATGAATGTATAATCTGACAGTTCATAAAACGCGCGCATCTTGTCATTGGTGTGATAAAGATATACGCTGTGCATGTTATGATTGGCAATAAGGCACTGCCTGTCTTCATGGGCGGCCTTATGCACTATGTCGCATATTTCCTCTATGAAGAGTTTATTGACACAAACTTTCAGCTGTGGTATGTCCATTTTTAGGTATTCCATATCGCCCCCCGCTATTTTGTCCTGCCATATTTATTAAAAATGTGACGAATTTTAAATTGCAGAGAGGTTGGCACAAACCACATCCCCATGTAATATGCAATATCAAACAATCTGGGGCGGCCAAAACGGTACATTTCCCCAAAAAGGGACACAAAAGAACTCCACTGCCTCTTGCGCGAGGCCTCAAGGGCAATCTGCGTAGCCACAAATCCCGAATATGCCTTAGGCGTAAACAGGTTGCGGCTTTCCCTTAGCCAATCTAAAGAATACTTCCAATTGTAGTTGCTGCTGACGGTCTTTCTTTGCGCCGAGAAGTAAACAATAGCCAGAGGCTCTGTTACAAACTCAAAGCTGACGCCTTCATGCAGGGCCGCCCGCAATGCCCAGTCTGAGTCCTGATGTTTCTTCAACCCGCTTTTAAACGGTACGGCCTCAAGCAATTGTTTTTTTATGAGCAGGGTGGAAGGTTGCAGCCATGCCTCTCCATGTCCTGTGGTGAAGGAGTTTCTGACAAACAGATATTCACTGATATGCTGCGTTGGATTAGGCAGCTTCTTTGGCCATACATAGTCGCAGACCTCTGTGCGGGCAATAAGAAGACAGCAGATGACGGGCAGGGGATTATTGAGGCCGCGTGCAAAGTTCACCTGCCTTTGGAGTTTTTCAGGCAGCCACTGATCGTCATCATCCAAAAAGGCTATCCAGCCAAAACGCGCCGCCCTTACACCCGCGTTACGGGCGTCTGAGCCGCCGACATTTTCCTTCAGGGCTAAAACTCTGACCCGTTCGTCCTCTATCTGTTTGAGGGCGGCAGATGTGGCCTCATCAGGTCCGTCTATGACAACAATAACCTCTATGTCTTTGAAGGTCTGGCAGAGCGCGCTATTGACAGCCCTGCAGATGAGGTCAGACCTGTTGAGAGTGGGAATTACCACGCTGATTTTATCAATTACCATCGAATTCCCCCCGCTATTTTCTCGTTGGTCTCGCAGCAAAGAGAAATCATTAAAGAAACCAGTATCAGCCAAATCAGTCCCCCTCCGATAACAAGGTTATTCTCCAGGAGATTAGCCATGAATATCAGTGAAATCAATGAAAACTGCCACAGCGCTTTAGTGTTATCAGTCTGGTGCAGATTCCTGAAGGCATGGCGGGCAGCCCGAAAGAAACCTGCAATAAATATAAGAAATCCCAGTAGGCCAATATTAATGCACGTCTCGATAAATCCGTTATGAGAATGTTGAATTCCCCAGTTGCAAAGCTGCCTGACAGTCTGCCCCGCACTATCTATGCCAAGCCAGAAACCCCCATAGCCATATCCTAAAATCGGTTTTTCTCCAAGCAAGATAAACGTGCCTTCCCACACGCATTTCCTTCCTGTAAGCGTAGTATCTTTTCCCATTACATCAAGCACAGTCTCTAATTTCATCAGCAAAAGCGAGACCATGCTGACAACCGATATAATCGCAGCACAATATGAAATCACCCGTTTATATACATGATTGCGCAATGTCGCATAAAAAGGGACTAAACCTACAGCGACAAACAATATAGCAATTGCCCCTCCTGATTTTGAAAGTATTGACATGCCAAATGACAATAGTATTACAGTCCATTTAACGATGTGGTATTTAATCTCTGTTGGTTTCAAAAGAAGGAAGACTATAACGGCGAAATCGGCATATATCCCCAATACATTTTTGTGATTAAATATGCCGCGCCAGGCCCCCGGGTGGTTCTCGCCATAAGATACATAGTGCATAACTCCGTAATCATGTAAGGCCGCCACAAAAAATGCACTGCTAAATATTATCAGAGCCAATGTTATTGCGAAAAGGTTAAATTGTTCCTCCGGCTTAAAACGCATTGCCAGATACACACCTAGCAGAGAAAGTCCTGCAAACTCCAGCCCCCGCCGAAAGACAATTGCAGGAAAGTCAGACCACAATGACGACAACAGAGAAAGCGCCATTAAGGCTGTCAACGATTTCTCCTTCCATAGCGCTTGAAATGCGCCGTTTGTATTCTTTATCAAAAGATAAATGGCGATGATATAGAAAGGATAAGAAACCATAGCTTCTAACGGGCGTATCTCTCCAATTTCAAAATTAAGACGAGCTTCCGTTTGATAAAGAGGTATAAGTGCCCCTGAGCTGAAAAACATCGCCATTACTATGAAGCCTTTTTCAAAAAATCCCTGCGATGTCTCGGCAATGGTGCGATGCCGGGTTAGATAAGCGCTTGCCTCAATCATCTGCCGCCGCCAATTATGCCTGCTATCTTTCCAATGTTTGTGACTATCTTTAAGATGTATTTCAGCGATGTCCCTATGCCAGATATAATTGTAAATGGCAGAAGCATAGTGCCGACAAAAACAAGTGTCAGAGACCTGGCCACAAACAATGACGTGTATACGGCAGACCGTCCCTCTGTCTTAATCCTGCCATATGTCCCGCCTGTGCGCAATACCCTTTTAATAAGCCATCCGGCCTTAAAGCGTTCTTTAGGAACCAGTTCTTTGACGACGGCCTCTTTGCAGGAGACAAAGATATGTCCCTTCTCTATCATCCTTTTAAAACAATGTATGTCCTCGCTGCCGGTTATCCCATAACCCGGCTCAAAATAATTCCCCTCATCAACAATCATTCTCTTGTCTAACATAACATTGCCAGATCTTGTGTCTTTCCAGTTGAGAACTGTCAGCGTTGGCGGCTCGGCTCTGTAATAAAACCGCTTCAGCCAGTCAGGGCCGTCTACTTCAAAATATGGAATGACCGCCCCGACAACGCCGCTTACCTTGCGCGTGTCATAGACATCGTATAAGTTTAACAGCCAGTCTTTGTCTGGCAGCTCATCATCGTCAATAAAGGCTATCACACCACCTTTTGCATTACGCACCGCCCTGTTTCTTGCCATTGCAATGTTTTGTTGAGGTTCAATGTCATAGACGATGTCAATCACCGCTCTTTCAATAGCATGGCTGACCACTGCTTTGGCTGAGCCTGCGTAATCGTTATCTACTACTGACACTGAATATGTGAAACGCCCCTGAGTATTGAGGCTCTCTAGTTTGTAGAGCAGTTTCTCCAGGAGAGCCGCCCTTTTAAATGTACACAGACACACTGTGATATGCTCTATGGCCATCGCTTTAAGCCCTTGCCGCGCAGCTAATGTGTTTTTTGTTAGTGATAACGAACAGGGCGGTCAATAACAAAACCGCCAAAAGCCCGTCTGATGCGATAGAAGCCCATGCCGCCCCCCGCCACGAATAAACAGGAATCAGCCAGAGATTTATCCCGACATTAAACAGCGCAATGGCAGCCTGAATGCCGCTTCGCACGCCCTGAAACCCGGCCCCGGTAAGCGTATCTGCCGTAAAATAATGAACCGCTTTCAAAAACGGCAAGGGCGACAGCCAGCGCAGCGCATGGGCGGCGTTAACATATTCGACACCCAGCACATAGGGTAATAGAGGGGCAGTGCATATAAGCGCAATCCCCACGACAAGCCCATAAGCGCCGGCAACGGGAAAGAGCCTTTTTGCAAATGACAGACTGCCTTTAACCCCCTCCTGCCCATGCTGAAAGAAACGCGCATAGGCGGCATAAAGCAAAGAGCGCACAGGGGTGAACGACACCTCGATAACACGATACGCAGCGCCGTAAATACCCACAGCGCTAAGGCTGTCCAGTCGTGTAAGCATGGTCTTGTCAATATCGTTATAGACATTTTGCGCCGCGAGGCTTATCGAAAAATAAAACCCTTCTCTCATCTCTGTCATCATGCCCCTGAGCAAAAAAACAGGACGGCCAAGCTCGCGTTGTACCAGATACACGGCAATTACCGCCCCCGCCACAGACGAAATAAGGTATAAATAGCTCCATTGCAGAGGCGTGGGCAACTCAATGAAAATGCTTAACCCTGCGATGGAAATCAACTTTAGCAGTACCGGCAGCACCTGAAGCACTGAGGCTCTGCCAATGCGCTGAAATGCCTGAAACGCCTGTCCGGCGATGTCAATTATCCTTGAGAAAAAGAGGTCTGCCAGGGCAATATTAACAATCAACGAAAAGGCGATTGTATCTGGAAGGACAATCTTAGCCGCGGCAAGCACAACAAATAAGAGCGCCGTCCCCGTTACAAGCAGCACTATCAGAGAAAAGCCCCAGTACCTGCTAAAAGAGGCGGCGTTACGCGCCACGTTCTTGATTAAAATGTTGCCATATCCTATGCCTGCAAACGGCGCCACAATCGCCGTAAGCGCACACACGCCGACAAATGCCCCATAGCCGCCTGCGTGCAGCGACCGCGCCATCATGACAAAATAGGCGGCCTGCACTGCTATCTTCAACCCGTGTCCTATCAGCATCCATGATGTGTTACGCGCAAGCTGACTGCCCCTAAAGCGCTTGAAAGGCGATTTACTCATAGCCGCGCCTATGACGCCCCCGTCCTTTTGAGAACCACAGGTATTGTCTTCAGTAAAATAACGAAATCCAGCCATAAAGACCAATTATCTATATAGTACAAATCCAGTTCCATCCACTTATCGAACGATATATTGTTCCTGCCGCTTATCTGCCATAGGCAGGTAATGCCGGGGGTAACCTTAAAGCGGCGCTGATGCCAGTACCCGCTGTGCTGCCAGTCTTTGTCGAAGCCCCGAATATCTCTGACTGGAAGCGGCCTTGGGCCAACGAGGCTCATATCGCCTAACAGGACATTAAAAAGCTGCGGCAGTTCGTCTATGCTGGTCTTCCTGAGGAAACGCCCAACGCTGGTTATTCGCGGGTCATTTTTTATCTTGAACACAGGGCCGTCCACCTCATTGAGGGCTTCGATTGACTTTTGCAGCGCCTCGGCGTTTGGCACCATCGTTCGCAGCTTTAACATCTTGAAAACCCGCTTGTTGACGCCAATTCTGTCTTGCGCAAACAGGACAGGGCCTTTGGAGGTAAGTTTTATCGCTATAGCGGACAATGCCAACACCGGCGATACGATAATAATCCCAATCAAGGAGACCGCTATATCAAATGTGCGTTTTACATATTTCGCAAGGCCATCCATATTTCCCGTAGATATTATGGCGGCCATCTCATTTTCAAAATGTGCGGTTTTTGAGCGGGCAAGGCTCAGATTAAAGAAATCCGAAAGAATCCTTACAGTAATTCCCTGGTCCTCGCACAGGGCGGCGATGCCGGATGACACCTCATAAAAAGACTTCATAGGAAGGCAGATAACAACCTCATCCACTTCATGGTCTATGAGAAAATCCCTGAATCCCGCTATATCGGTCAGGATGGGGTGTCCTGAGTCTGCCGCCGCTTCGATGTTTGACCACTGATTATCAATAAACCCCAGCAAATTGTAGCGGTGTTCAGAGTTCTTATCGGTAAGTCTCTCAGCAAGGTGCAGCGCCTTTTCATTTGTGCCGAATATGAGCAGATTCCTCACGCCTGTCCTGGATTTAGCAAACACCTTAGCAATAATCAGCCTTATCGCTACAATACCTGTGCAGATTATTACACATACGCCCCATATTGCGGTAAGCCTTCGGCTGCTAATGGCCCTTGTCTCATAAAGGAAACTGCAATAAATGATTACAATAGTGGAAAAAGACGACATGGCAAGTGCAAAAAAGAACTTTCTTATCACATCTGATAACACCTTTGACGTTTCAACACTGTCATGTAATGCAACATTTCTCATCTTAACCTCCCAAGAAACCCCTTGCAGGATTTCTCTCAGCGCCTATATAGATTATAATCTGCTGTAAATAAAATCCGGGATATATTGGCGGCGTTTATTAAAGACGACGCCCAAAATTCTGCCGCCATTTTGTTCGATAGCATTTTTTGTGTTCTCTGCCATAGGATAACGGGTCTTCTCGGCCTCAAGCACCAGCACTACGCCGTCAACGGTTTTTGCTAAGGCTATGCCGACTGCTGAGGCGTCCTCAGACGGTGAGTCCACTAAGACATAATCGAAGCGTTCTTTCAACTTGCCCCAAACCGCTTTTGCCTTAGATGTCTCTAAGATGGTGCGATTAACCGGACTGCCGGGCAGGACAGGGCATACGTACAGGGTCAAATCCCTGACCTGATAAAAACATTCGTCGTTGTCCTCATCGCCGCCTAAGAGGATATCCCAGCCAAACACGGGATTAATCTTGAAATATGCGTGCTGCCGTGGAGTAATCTGGTCTGCGTCGAAGATAACTGTCGGCTTGTTGAGTTTGTCTGCAAGCATCAGCCCGTAATTGCTTACAATTGTCGAGACGCCCTCGCCATCTTTTGAGCCTATGAACTGAATCACCTTTTTAGGCTGCCCCTTGAGTATAGACTCAATGTTGTTGTAAAGGTTGAGAAGAGGTTTCTCTGGAAATGAGATCCTCCTTGCCGTGGCTTGAGGGGGCGTACCTGTACGGGGAGCCAGGGCCTTGGCACCTTTCTTCTGAACTTGCTCCAATGCCTTGTACATGTTACCCATTTTGCACACCCCGTATAATATTATAAAATAAAATTATCATTTTTGTTGATAAGAAATTGCCGCAATCACCGGCAAACCAAGCCTCCTTTGCACATTTTCAGGCGATGAGATGCCCTGTGAGTAAGACTCAACGAAAAAGGCATAGCCTATGCCGCATGCGGCGCCAAACACCATCGCGAGCGCGATATTGAGGAACTTCTTTGGCCATTTGGGTTTATGATTGACAGGGGCTTCCTGAACAATGCTGACATTTGACATCGCTTGTTTTTCCATTTCCTTTGAAATTAATGCCTCGTCATACTTTGCTCTGTAACTCTTATAATTCGCCTCATCCATCTCAAAATTACGTGTCAGCTCCCTTAGCTTCATTTCACTTGTGTTTATTTCCTGAACATCTTTCTGAGCCTGCTGAAGCTGTTGACGAATAGCCTTTTCGCGGGCAAGCTCAGTCTGTAAATCTGACTCCGCCTTTAGAATGTCGGTCATAATCCCCTGATATATAGGATTGCTTGTTTTCACCTTGGCAGCGATATCCCTTTCCTGTTCCTTGATAAAATCACGCACTATTAGAATCTCTTTGCGGACATCTTTGACGAAATGGCTGTTCTCCTTGTATTTCTGCAGCAGATTTAGCTCCTTGCTCTGCAGGGTAAGAAGCTGCGTATGCGCGTTGGAAAGCACAGAGTCCATACTTGTTGGCGTATATAACGACTTATCGCGTTTTATCTTTTTTAACTGCTCCTTACGAGACGTAATTCTATCTCGCAAGGAGGCAATTGTAGATTGTGCAATGCGCAAGTCTTGCTCAACCTTTTCTATAGTGCCGAGGTTAAGGGTTCTTTGTGCCGGTATATCGAATGCCGATTTTTCTTCTTTGAACGATTGCAGTTTATCTGCGGCAATATCCATCTTTTGTTTAAACGTAGCAAGCTGATTTGTTAGAAAGGCAGAACGAGAACCGCTGTTGACCTCCCTATGCTTTTCCGTAAACAAACGGACGTACAGATTTACTGCCTGTGCCACAATCTCCGGGTTTTTACCCATATACTTAACTTCTATCACATTAGACCTTACGTTTTTTTGCAGTTTTACCGCTATTTTCAGGTCTTCCTGAAATTTTAATGTGGCCTTTTGCAGTACAGGCACCTTTTCTCTGACGCCGATTCTCTCAAGGAAAGACGGCCCGGCAGCCCCGGCTAACTTAGGATACATTTTCTCAACGCCTATAGTAGAGACAACTTTCTCCGCTATATCATAACTTTGCATAATGCTCATCTCTGAATTTACTATTTCCACAGTTGACAGCGGAATTGTCTCCATTCTCGACATCGTAGGTGAATTGGCTAAATTGGGGCGGTCAACATATTCCCTTCCAAATTGAATCAGGACGTCGGATGAGGTCTCATATGACCTGGGCCAAAGAAGAGAACCTATCGTTACAAGTAAAAAAATGACAAGAAAAATACCCGTTATCTCCCACTTATACTTAAAGAGCACTGTGACAGTCTCGATTAAACCTGCTTTTTCCTGCGCTGCAAGCATGGGGCGGGCCTGGCTGATAGGATAAGAGGGGTAAGTCTCGATTAAACCAGCTTTATCCTGTGTTGCAAGCTCGGTCGTCATATATCCTCACTGCTGTTTATCATGGCGTTATAGTCTGAAGGCTGGTAGACATGCCTGTGCTGAAAAACAGCATCTTTCTTAGATATTGATCTACGAATTGGTTTACTTTAGCGATATTTGTTCGCGGTACGTAGACTATATCCAGCGGCCTCAACTTGATGTTCTGGTTCATGTCGGTGCCGTTCTTAATTTTCTCAAGATCCACCTGGAAGATATTATATTTTTGTTCTCCAATCCACCGTATTACAAGAATTTCGCCCTCTTTTCCATTTTCATTGACTCCGCCGGCCTCAGTAATGGCTTGTAAGACGGATATATTCCTGCCCGGTAAGACAACTGCGCCTTTTTTAACCACCTCTCCGTCAACAAAAACCCTCTGGTTTGGCGTTGCCACTATATTTACATTTATTTCAGGGTGAGCTATGTGGTCAGCAAATAATTCCGAGAGTTTCTCATCCAATTTTTCCGAGGTTAATCCCACAGCCTTTACACGGCCTACAAATTGAAGAGATATTGTACCGTCCGGTAACACTGTAGTCGTAGCGTTCAAGTCTGGATTGAAAAGGAACTTTATCTCAAGCTTATCTCCCGTTTGAATGAGATAATCAGGAGTTTCATTATCAGTAAAAACTGCCTGTATCTCTACAGTTGCATTGCCCTTAGGCAATTCCGTCCTGATAACGCTGCCGCCACCGCATGAGGCAATAGCCATGAGGACGCATAATAGACCAAAAACGATGATACCCTTACGCGCTATGCCGCGGGAAGGCTGCCCGCCTTCTTTGACGAGTATTCTGTACTCACTATAAGCGCTTCCACCAATGCTCACATGAGTTATGTCGGCATAATTAAAGTAAAACTTTATAGCAGAGCCGCGAGTAATCCCCGCTTGCTCATTATTTCGACATCTTATTAAGCACAATGGCAAGATTTTTATTGACGAGGGTGACTTTTGGCGAATATGTGTCCCGGTCTTTTTTTGAGAGGGTTTTGTATATCTGAAGGGCGTCTTCGTATAGTTTCTTAGCCTTTTTATAATCGCCCAGCTTATGAAGCGCGGTGGCAAGGTTGCTCGCTGTCATGGCGGCTTTCGGCAGGTACATGCCGGGGTGTTTTTTTGAGAGTTTTCTGTATATATCAATGGCTTCTTCATAAAGTTTCACAGCCCCTTTGCCATCGCCCATTGTCTTTAGCAGCAGGGCGAGGGTGTTACATGTCTGGGCGGACTTAGGCAAATACACATCGGGGTGTTTTTTTGAGAGCTTTCTGTATATCTCAATGGCCTCTTCGTAGAATTTCACAGCCCCTTGCATATCGCCCACAGTCTTTTGCAGGCCGACCAGGTTAGTGCATACCTCGGCAACCTCCGGCATGAACGCCTCAGGGTGTTTCTTTGAGAGCGCCCTGCATATCTGAAGTGCCTCATTGTAGTAATTCGCTTCCCTTTTTACATCTTTGATACCATGCATCATGGCGGCAAGGCTGATACATGTCATTGCCACATAGGGTTGATACTCGTCAGGATTTGTCAGAGCCTTATTTTTTGCAATATCCTCGGCGATTTTCAAATACCCGATACCGCTCCACACCTTTTTTACCAGCCAATATTCGCTGACAGTGTTGGTATAGAGTATAAATTTGTCATGATAATTGTCATGAGAAAGTAATAATAGGAGAAACTCGACAACATGTCCATGTTCTTTTTCCATTAAAATTAAATTGTTACTGTCTTTCATGCCGGCATCTGAATATTTTTTTACAAAATCATCCCAATATGAAATAAAGGCGGTTTCTACTATATATTTCTTTTCAGATTTGTACTTATCGCCATTAAGCAGCTCTCTTCCATATATATGCACAATTGACTTGAATCTCCATTTGCCGTCATCCAAGCGATGTATCACCATAGATGTCTGCATCTCCTCCAACAGTTCTGGTATTGAGTTATTAATAAATAACTTTCCATAACATCTCTTAATCAATGCCGCCTCAAAACTATTTGCCAGAAGCGACAAGGCGCGAAATAGCCTTTGAGCCGGTTCAGACAATTTTTCGTATGACCAGCTCAGACACACATCAATGCTCAAATGTCTGTCCGGACGCAGCCGTCTTTCAGCATGTACCGGCCTTGCCTTCAGAAGGCTGGCCGTTTTCTCTAACGTCTCCGCCGCCTCTTGCCATGAACATGAATTCATCCTGCCGGCGGCTAATTCTATGGCAAGCGGTATGCCGCTTGTGACTTCAAGGATTCTTTTGACAAATTGCGCGTCAACATCGGATACCCGCCAATTGCCCATACCGGCATGAAGCCTTACACTATATTGCAGCAATTGATATGAACCAGAGGCGTAAAGGGATTTTATCAATTCGCCGTTTACTCCTTCACGAAAGTCCAAATCCAGAGGGTGCAGCCTTTGCACCTTTTCGCAGTCAATGCCGACCGAAACCATTGAAGTTACCAGTATCTTCAGGCATGGCACCCCGGCAAGCCGGGCTATTATGCGTCTGCTCTGCATCCCGCGCCTTTCCCTGCTTCTCCTGTCGCCTGCTGTCCTTCCCGCTGCCCTTCTTTGTTCCTCTCTCCTATCCCCTCTATTTGTTGTATCAATGATTTCATAGTTATCAATAAGCAAAAGAATCGGGGTCTTTGCACATTTGTTTTCGATAGCCGCTGCCAAGCCATCCAGAGTTTTAGGCGATTCCTCCGGCAGTTCCATGAAATGGGCTATTTGACCTAAGATCTGGCCTTCACCCGCGTCGTTAGGAAGCCCATACATGGCAGCAAAAAATATATCGTATTTATCATCTATCCCCTTACACATTTTTATAGCTACAGCCGTTTTCCCTATTCCTCCAATACCGCATACGGTCACGAGTTTGTGTCTATTTACATTGTCCTTTAGCTCCTTAATGAACTCATCGCGTCCTATGATAGTTTTATCGAACATAGAGGGATATTTGAAAGTCCTGTCATGGCGCGGTTCAGGGCCAGGCTGCCTTGAACCCCATAGAAGCTCATATATTTCAACCGGATGTTCCATTGCCTTAAACTGAATAGCTCTCAAAGGGTAAAACTCATAATCGCTGAACATTCCAGATATTGCCTTTACAGCGCCTGTCAGCAATACCTGACTTTCAGATGCAACCGCCTCAAGCCTTGCCGCCAGAAGCACGTCGTCTCCCTTGTAACCTGTGATGCTGCCACTACTATCTTTTATAGGATGTACAGTCCCCGTGTGTAAACCTATTCGCACCTTAAGGACATTGTTTGGGGCTTTTGGATTTGGTATCTTTGCAGTTTCAAATACTTCAATAATACATGCCGCACTTACTATGGCGTCTTGCGGCCACTCGAATACGGCCATGAAACCGCCGCCTTTATTTTTGACCTCAAAACCAAGATTTTCTTCTACGCATTTTCTGATAATCTCGTCATGGGTCTTCCTCTCCTTTCCCGTATAGAAATCGTCATTGCCATCCTCCATTGCCAGTATTTCTGACATAGTGGCACTGCCGGCTATACCCGTAAACATTATCGTCAAAATCGGGCTGTTTGGTAATTCTTTTTTATTTGCCATGCGCCATACCTTTGCAATATATTTGCAAATGCCCCCGTTAATTTCGCATCTTCAATATCAACCGCGTTTGACTAAAGAACACCTTGGTTCTTTTACACATCGGTACGCCGCTTGCGGCATGCCACGGCATTAACGTCAATATTTTGGCGTCATTTTTCACTCAAATCCTTTGAAAGATATTTGTATCTTCCTGAAGTTTGAACTTATCCTTACCTCATTCACAAATACGTGAGCCGTCTTCGCTGATTTCAAAGTTCCCACCTATGCCGACATTATATTATAAATAAAACAATATCCATAACTCCTGACCGATGCCATGACTTGCAAATATCTTCTTCATTTCATTTCCTGATTGAGCAGTTATTCCCTCCCTAATACGGTCGCAACAATAGTCAGCAATTTCTATGCCATGCTTTGTCATATAGAAAGAATTTTAAATGTCTTTGTTTTTGCATGGTTTCAAATTAATAATGTGCAGGATATCTATGTTCATCTCAGAGTTGATGGCGATAAAATTCATGGATGTTCCAAGCACGCTCATCGGAAATAAACTGTATACTTAACCCCAGATAGGAGGATGGGCTGATCAGACGAATGATGAGGTTTATGGCAGGGCTGTGGCAGCGGGGCAAACTGGTTTGAACATATGGATGTTATACCAAGTTGCAATTATAGAGGTAAAGAGATTTCCATAGTCCGTCATTCCGGCTCGTCCGGAATCTGTCT
>JAKOEO010000001.1:118610-137133 GCA_022321325.1 Candidatus Magnetominusculus sp. LBB02
GACAGGGTTTTGTCGGTGAGTGAAAATCTACTTGTATGATTGCAAATTGGTATTACGCGCCATGACGAGATACTTAGGCTCATATTTGCGTATAAAGCGTTTATAAGGTCTTTTGACCTCCCTGTCCAGTTCGCTTATCATCTCTGATGCACGATATGGATTAAATGACAGCTCCCGTTAAATGACGTGTAAGGAGGCAGCAGGGCAGTGTGATATCAGCGCGGTACCGCGTCAGGAAGGCCGCCGTCAACGGGGATGGTTGCCCCTGTTGTTGGCGTGGCTCTTGTGGCAAAAAAGAGCACGGCCTTTGCCACATGACAAGCCGTTATGCGCGCTTTCAGGAGATTGCGCCCCCGGTAGTAGTCCTCAAGACCTTTTTCGTCAAGCCCGCGCGCCCTCATCCTGTCAGGGCCTATCTCTTCCCACAGCCCAGATCTCCTTCTGCCGTCAGAAAATACGCCGTCCGGGGTCACCATATTAACTCGCACCCCCATGCCTGCAAGCTCCAGCGACGCAATTCGCGCCACCTGATGGGCAGCCGCCTTCGTTACGCTGTATGCCCCAAAATTAGCGCTTGGCGAAAACACATTCTTTGTCGAAATCAGTACAATATCCCCGCCCGTCTTTTGTATGTTGAAATGCCTTGCCGCCTCGGCAATTATCAGAAGCGTTCCGTCAATGTTCACCCTTTCCAGCCTCTGAAACGCCTCTATAGACATCCCGGCAAGCGATGACACCATCGCAATCCCAGCATTTACTATTACTATGTCAAGCCCGCCCCATAGTTCAATCACCCTGGCACATGCAGAGAGTACTGATTCTGAACTTGTCACATCCATAGGAACTGCCATTACGCTTTTGCCAAACGAGGTGCGCAACTCCTTATACAGACTATCAAGCCTCACACCGGGTAAATCTGTTATGGCCACATGGCAGCCATTTAATAGCAGCTCCCTGGCAATGGCACTGCCGATTGCCCCCGCAGCGCCGGTGATAATGGCCGTCTCGCCGCTAAGCGGCTGACTGTCGGCGCTCCCAAGCTTTGCGTGTTGATACGTCCTGTATTCCATTTCAAAGATTGCCTGGTCAGATATACCCTCAAATTTGCCTCCCATATGGGCAGCTGCCGACTTTATCTCTATTGACTGGCGCGTGATGTCAGCCGCAATGGCCGCCGCCTTTATGTCTTTGCCCGTGCATACCGCTCCAACTCCTTCGATGTAGATTACTCTTGGCATAGCGTCAAAGCGCGAAATCTCTTCGGCAGCCGCGTGAAGGGCTAAGTAGTCCTCGTAGCGTCTCTTATAGCCTTCGATTGCGCCGGACAACTGTGCCGACAACTCGTCCATATTGTCAAAGTTCAGGCCGTCTATCCACAGAGGATAAGTCTTTGTCCTGATAAGGTAGTCAGAGGTTACGGGCGGCGTCAGGGCTGTCTCTCTGCCGATGTCTGAGCCTATATAGTCAAGCGTATCGTCGTCAATAAGCGGTGTTAATATAACGCGTGTAAATGGCTGGTCTTCGTTTCCTGAGTCCACGGCAAGAAGCCCCCTCAGAATTGGGGCTATCTTTATATATCGTTGCCTTGCCTCATCGGGTGAGACTGCCCCACGGCGTTTGGGCGGTGCAGTTGTGTGTTTATTGATATATGCCTCTGCGGCGGTAACAAGTTCTATCATCTTGTTATATGAGTTACGGGCGGTATCGCCCCACGTAACTATGCCGTGATGAGCGAGGACGATAGCCGTGCAGTCCGGTTTGCCGTTAAACGCGGCAAGGACGGCCTTGGCAAGTTTAAATCCCGGCGTATAATAATCAACAGTCAGGACATCTTCGCCAAGAGCCTGCTTAATCAACTGCCCTGCGTTTGCCTGATTAGCCAGAGTTAAAATTGCATCGGCGTGCGTATGGTCAATGTACTTAAATGGCAGAAATACGTGAAGCAGCGTCTCAACCGACGGCGTCGCCGAGGATGCGTTAAACATGTGGGTACGAAACTCGTTTATCATTTCCTCGTCGGACATTGATTCTATAGCGGCAAGCCTTCTAAGATAATTGAGGTCAAGGCCGACATGCCCGTCCGCATCAATCATAGCCATATCCACGCCGGAGGCCTTTACAAATACCGCTTCAATGGTATCGCCAATGCGGTTTCTGAACTCATCTTTTACAGAGGTATTGCCGCCGCCGTGAAGGACGAGGCGTCTGTCAGCCCCTAATAATCTGGCAGAGTACATTCTCATAGCCAGCGCCCTGCCTGACTGCTTAATGTACGGGGCAATAAAAGCCTCCGCTTCAGCGTCTGACCAGCGGTTTATCATCTGGACTTTTTCTTGCTAAGCTTGTTTTTCAGCGTCTGGTAAAGTTCATAGGCGTGCTGTGGTTTCATATTATTGTGGACGACTTTTCTGACGGCCTGAATCATCGCAGAGGGGGCGTCAGACTGAAAGATATTGCGCCCCATATCAACGCCGAGTGCGCCCTCCTGGACTGCATTATAGGACATAGTAAGAGCGTCAAGTTCGGGGAGTTTCTTGCCGCCCGCCATCACAATGGGAACGGGGCAGCTTGCGGTAATAGTCTCAAACCCATCTGCAACATAATAAGTCTTAACATATGTGGCGCCAAGCTCTGCGCAAATCCTGCATGCAAGGCGAAAATAACGCGCGTCGCGCACCATATCCTTACCGACAGCCGTTACAGCCAGCACGGGGATGCCGTAGCGATTGGCCTTATCTATCAGGCGCGTAAGGTTGTGAATTGACTTCGTCTCATATTCGCCGCCGATAAAGACCTGAACGGCAAGGGCGGCGGCATTAAGGCGAACGGCGTCCTCGATGTTCATGGCGAGTTCCTCATTGGACAGTTCCTTTAATATGCTTGGGCCTCCGCTTGCCCGCAATACCACGCCGCCCGTATATGAAGGCGGTATGTTTGCCCTCAATATGCCGCGCGTAAGCATAAGCGTATCAGTAAACGGTATCAGGGGGACAATGTTTATGTCTACGCGTTCAAGGCCGGTCGTCGGCCCCTGAAAATACCCGTGGTCTATGGCAAGCATCACAGTTCTGCCTGTTGAGGGATTAAATATATTTGACAGCCTGTTTTTCATTCCCCAGTCAAGGGAGTTTGAGCCTTTTAAGAAAAACGGGGTATTTTTTGCCGGTACATCAGTGTAAAACATCTTAGCATCTTTAACATTATCCAAATCGGCCACTGTTGTCCTCCTTAGTATCAGTATTTCGCGCGTACCGCAGCCGCCACGGCCCCGGCAGTATGAGGGGTATTATAGTTCATACGCGCGTAAATATTCCAGAGTTGCCCCTTCAGAAATGGGGAAATTATTTGTTTCAATGTAGTATAATCATCCATCTGGCTCTCAGTTTTTGAGACGCGAAAACAAGGGTAAAGGAGGAGACGATGGCAAAACAGGCGTTTGGTTCGTTTGAGGATTTAATCGAACTTGCAAGTAAATTTGTAGAACAGCAAGACGGCAAGTGGGACCACCTCGCATGGCTGGACTTTTTGTCCAATATCCAAAAAAAGGGTTTCTACCTGTCCAATGACATGCAGTCCTTTCTGGGTTCGATGCTTGAGTCTATGAAGAGTCTATACTCATCTGTATCAAATACATCCGAGATGCAGAACATAATGTTGGGCATATCGGAAAATACGATTACTTTCATCAAGAAAACTCAGGGCAGCTGGGACCACGCAGGATGGGAGAGCTTTATAAAAGACCTGCAAAAACGCGGTCTATCGCTCACAGGCGAGACCACCAATTACCTGGGCGGCGTTCTTGAGGCCGCACGAGAACTCTATACGTTTCCCATAACAGGCCATTCAGACAGAGGCAAATAAATATAGACGCCGTTATGACGGCGGCTTTGGGGAGTACATGGAAGATATCAAGTACAAAGAGTACACGAAAGAAGAGAGCAGGATATACGACCAGGCTATGGAGATTTTGAAAAAATCAATGGACCAGGGTCTTTCCTTCGATGACGCTGTCTTGCGGCTGGATATAGCCGATGAGGAGCTGAAGAGGCTGATATGCGATGATTTTATGAAGATTTTCATAGTGCAGTTTCACTACGAAAAAGGACTCGGGCTGAAAGATGTGGCAAAACGCCTGGGCATAACGCACGAGCGCGTCACAGAGGCCCATAAGGCCATGCTGCAAGACGTACAGATAACCTCCATCGCCGAATATCACAAGGGGATATCGAAGGGGCAGGCATGAAGATAACGCTGACTACAATATGATGCGCGATGTTGATTATATAATAAGCGGCGGCTATGTGTTGACGATGGTTGAAGGGGCGTCGGCCATAAGAAACGGCGCTGTTGCGGTCAGCGATGGAAAGATTATTGACGTTGGCGGCGAAAAAGAAATAGCGCAAAGATACAATCCAAAGGCAGCAGCAGGAGGACGCAACAAGGCGGTGCTGCCCGGCCTTATCAACGCCCATACACATGCGGCGATGGTCTATTTTCGCGGCATTGCAGATGACCTGCCGCTTAAGGAATGGCTTGAACAGCATATCTGGCCTGCCGAGGGCAAGTGGTTAAGCGATGAGTTTGTCGGCGACGCTACGGAGCTGGCCTGCTGCGAGATGCTCCAGGGCGGAGTTACCACATTTAACGATATGTACTTTTTTGGAGATAGCAGCGCCCATGCCTCAAAGAGAATGGGCATGAGGGCTGTCCTTGGGGCCGGGGTGTTGGATTTCCCCTCGGTTGCTGCCCGCAATGCCGATGAGTACATTAAAAAGGCCGAGGTATTTATAAGAAATTGGCTTGGCGACGAGCTAATAACCCCGTCAATAGCGCCTCATGCGCCCTATACGTGCAGCCCTGAGACCTATATGAAGGCAAAGCGGGCGGCAGAGCGCTACGGCGTACCGCTTCATACGCACCTGTCCGAGACGCAGTATGAAGTCAGCGAGGCGATGAGGAAATATGGCAAGCCCCCCGTGAAGCTGCTTGACGAGATAGGGTTTTTGGACACGAATGTCGTGGCGGCGCACTGCGTATGGGTTGACGAGGAAGAGATAGGGATAATGGCAAAGCGGGGCACGGGTGTGGCGCACTGCATAGAGAGCAACCTGAAGCTGGCCTCCGGCATTGCCCCTGTGGTCTCGATGTTGAGGCATGGGGTCAATGTAGCGCTTGGCACAGACGGCGCGGCAAGCAACAACGACCTTGACATATTTTCAGAGATGGCCTTCAGCGCCAGAGTGCATAAGTCTATGAGCGGCGACCCGACGGCGATAAACGCCTTCACCGCGCTGTCAATGGCGACATCGTCCGGCGCGCGAGTCCTTGGAATGCACGATAAGATCGGTACGCTTGAGATAGGAAAAGCTGCCGACATAGTAGTAGTAGATTTAAACAAACCGCACCTGAGCCCGTTTTACGACATCTACTCGCTGATAGTATATTCGATGAGATCAACTGACGTAGAATCGGTAATGGTAAACGGCAGACTGGTAGTTGACCGCGGCAAGTTTCTGCCAAAGGACGAACAGGAAATCATGGACAAGGCCCGGTGGTGGAAAGATAGAATTGCCGACATAGAACAAACGGGGAAAAGTTAATATGGAGATGGCAAGGACAAGACCCACGGTTTTTATCGGGTCTGTTAACTAAAGTGAATCAAACATGGCTTAGCCGTTAATGTCAATGTCCAATAATGGTATATCACAGGATTCCTACACTATCGCTACCTCAAGCGGTATTGAGCATACTTCCTGAGGGTTATCTTCTTTCAGGTAGTTTAGTTTCTCGAAGCCTATTATATCGCCGCTTGCGTCTTTTTTTATTATAATTCCCCCGCCTATTTCCTCGTTTAGACACGGTTTTGGCGCGCTGAACCATACGTCGAGCGTATTGCCAACTTTATCGTAAGTGATAGTTATTGTTTCCATATTGTCTCTCCCTCTTTTATCTTATCGGTTATGTATGCCGTTATTATAAATCCATCGCCATTTAAATGGCGGGCAACTACGCAGATATAGTGCCTCAAGAGTGGTAAATAATAAAGATGCACATCGCTATCCTCGGAACTCCTTCTAATCTCAATAGGGTTTAACAGGCACTTGAGTACCTCGGCTTCCTTATCTGCTATCTCAGGATGTTTAATCTTTGTAATCAAATCCCAATGGCTGTATGTTGTTCTGATTGTCCTGCCCGACTTTGCATCTATTGCAAACTTAATTGCTGTCTTTTTCATATATTGCCGCCTTAAGAGTTGATAGTATACAACCAGTACGTATATTTATCAAGACTAATTTCCAAAGGGCAGCAAATACTTCAGAATGTTCCATGGTAAACGGCAGACTGGTAGTTGAGCGCGGCAAGTTTCTGCCAAAGGACGAACAGGAAATCATGGACAAGGCGCGATGGTGGAAAGATAGAATCGCGGGAGATACTTAAAGGGGCTGTCTATCAGTTAAACCGCTTCCTCTAACTGAATGGTTCCTTTTTCAAAACTGCGCACTTAATAGTTTCTCAAATCGAAGTATTTTGGGATTATTCCTTAAATTAGGAATGGTAAACGCTGAAACGGATTTTGGAAATTGCCAGTGCAAGCTGCATGAGCGGTGTTGACTATCGCTTACCGGGAAAGCTCCTCTTTGATAGCGGCAAGAACCTTTTCGCACTCTTGCTCTACTTTGCCGACATGTCTTTCAATCGTTTCCAAGTCCTCTGCCGTTATCGGATTTGAGGGCTTCTTCATGCAAAGTTCAAGTTTAAACGCGCGGTTTTGAAGCTGCAAGGCGCCAATGTTTGCCGAGATGCCCTTGATCAGGTGTGCCTGCTTTGATAGCCCGTCTATGTCCTTAGCGGCGCTAAATTCCTTTAACCGCGTTATTTGCTGCGGGGCGTCCACTATGAAGGCCTTGAGCATTTCATGCAATATGCTTATGTCGCCGTCTATGCGGCCAAGCACCTCAGCCCTATCGAAGACGGGCAGGGTCTTAGGGACTTTCCCCACGGCAGGGGATTTCTCAGTTTCCTGTTCAAAATCTGCCGTCGGCACTGCCGCGTGTCTTTCTATTATCTCATAAAGCGCTGAGGCATTAAGCGGTTTTGTTATATAATCCGTCATGCCTTTTTCAATACATATCTCACGATATCCCTTAACGGCGTGGGCAGTCATGGCGACAATCGGCATGTGCCGCGAGGTATTGCCCGCAACGCCGCTCCTGATATATTGCGTAGCCTCAAAACCATCCATTTCAGGCATCTGCACATCCATCAACACGATGTCATAGCGCTTTGACTTAACCGCCTCAACGGCCTCTTTGCCGTTTGAGACTACATCTACGGCGTAATTTCTCTTCTGAAGAACTCTAAGCCCGACCTTCTGATTTATCTCATTGTCATCGGCAAGCAGCACATGGACGGTCTTTTTAAATTCGCTTAAAGTGTGCCGCGTTACAACTATCGGCTCGTCAGCCCCTGAGAAGGCAAGCTTAATAGTCTGTGCAAGGCTGCCCTCATCTATCGGCATGACAACATAGCCGTCTATTCCTATGGCCTTGCAGCGGGCGACATCACCCTTTAAACCTGCCGACACTAAGAGTATGACCTTAATATCGCGCATATCAGGGTCTGATTTTATTTGTTCAGCTAAGTCGAAGCCGTCCATATCGTTTATCTGCAGGTCAATCAGCGCAGCGGCATAGTCGCCGCTTTTGAGTTTTCTAATGGCGCCTGGGCCGCTTTGGGCGCCTCCTACTTTATGCCCCATGTTTTCAAGAACCTTGATATATGACCTCAGCGACAACTCATTGCCGTCCACAACCAAAATGCCCTTGTCGGAGATAGCGTCGGCCCTCTGCGTGTCGGGCTTTCTAACGGTCACAGTACCAGCCTTAAATCTTGCCGTAAAGTGAAACGTCGTCCCTTCGCCAAGCACACTCTCCACCCAAAGCCTGCCGCCCATCAGCTCCACAATCTTTTTCGATATGGTAAGTCCCAGCCCTGTGCCTCCATATTTTCTCGTCATAGAATCGTCAACCTGTGAGAAACTGTCAAAGATCATGTCCAGTTTGTCCTCAGGTATGCCTATGCCCGTGTCCGAGACGCTGAAATGGAGATAATGGGGTGCCTCGTCAGTAAGCCTGCTGTCTCTTGTGACTGCGTATGGGGCAGGCTTGACGTCCACGCGTATTTGTCCTTCGTGGGTAAATTTTACCGAATTGTTGAGCAGGTTTACAATAACCTGCCTCAGCCTTCCCGGATCTCCCTTTAACTCCGTAGGCACATCGCCGTCTATTTGGGTTACTAATTTAACGCCTTTTGTTTGCGCGTCATAGGCCATCGGTTTTATTGACGTATCAATGAGAGCTTTCAAGTCGAAGTTGATCTGCTCAAGCTCCATTTTACCGGCCTCTACTTTAGAGAAATCTAAAATGCTGTTTACCAGAGATAGTAGATGGGCGGATGATGTCTTAACCAGCTCAAGGAATTCCCTCTGCTCGGCGTCAAGATTGGTATCCAGGGCAAGCTCTGTCATGCCTATTATGCCGTTCATCGGTGTGCGAAGCTCGTGGCTCATGTTTGTAAGAAATGTGGTCTTTGCCTGGTTGGCCGCCTCAGCCGCCTCTTTTGCCTGTATCAGGAGCCTTTCTGCCTTCACGCGCTCCGCTATCTCTGAGGTCAGCTTCTCGTTTGTTTTGCTCAACTCAGCCGTTCGGGCATAGACCAACTCCTCGAGATGGTTTCGATAGACTATAAGCTCCTCTTCAGCTTTCTTTCTGTCAGTTATATCTGTAGATATCCCGCATACGGCATACACAGTAGTGTCCTGCTTATACAGAGGAAACTTGACAGACACATATGTCCTGAGGACATCCGGCTCTGCCGCATGTCTTATTGATTCCTCAAGCTCCAGGGGCTGGCCGCTTTTAACCGCTCTCATGTCATGGGCATGAAACGGCGCTATGTCAAATATCTCATGGTCAGTCCTATCCATCACCTCTTCTTTTGCCTTATGAAACAGCTCTTCAAAGTGCCGGTTTACCATTAAATACCGCCCCTCGGTATCCTTGAGATATATCACCGCCGGGGCGTTGTCCATTATTGACTGTAAGCGCATCCGGCTTTCGTAGTTAACATCGTCTACGCGCTTTCTCTGAAGTGCATTGACAAATATCTCGCCGCCAATCTTCAACAAAGATAACACATCAGGGGCGTATTCCTTGCTCACAGTCATAGACTCAAATCCAAGAAAACCGCCGACCCTGCCGCCGCTGCTTATTGGTATGGCAATTAACGATGTAACGTCAGCAGGCATGATTAGCTGCCTTTGGCGGGCTGCATCTTCCGGTATATCTTCCTGAGAGGCCAAATAAATATTTTCCAAAGCGCCCAGCTTGCCCATCCACCACGCCTGGGCGCACAAAGCCCTCAGTTTCTCCGTCTTTGGCGGCAAGCCCGCAACTGCCCACTCATAGGTCTGGTCTGCCGTCTTCATATCCTTTGAAAACAGCACCACATAGCCTCTGTCAACGCCAAGGAAATTCCCTATTGACGCAAGGGCGTGGACTATCCAGTCTCCAACCTGCTCAGAGGGAATCGTTATAAAGGTTGACGATATGGTGGTTATCAGCTTTATAAGCTCTACAATGTATTGGAGTTTCTTTTCAGTCTTTCGCCTTTCTACTATTTCGTTCAGCATCTGCCTGTTTACTTCTACAACCTCGGCAGCCCCTTCCTCTGTCTTACGCTTGTACTCGTTAAAATGCTCGATAAGGCGGTTAAATACTGTAGCGAGGTTGGCCATATTTTTATCTGGAAGCAGGTTGAATTGCTCTTCAGATATCTTTCTGGCTGCAAGTAACAGCTCATTTACAGGTTTTTTTATTCTCCTGATTATCAGAAAAGATATGATAAAGTTCAACACCAAAAGTAAACTGACAAAAACCGCCAGATTATAACCCTCATGCGACAAATACGGCAGCAGCATAACTATACCGGCAAGGGCAGCCACAGAGGTGACTATTATGAGAAGATCATGTCTTAGCGCGATGGCAGATTGTTTTCCCATCACAGGCTTGACTTGCCCAGGACGGTTATAAATTCCTTTAAAATGTCCGGGTCGTACAGTTGCTTTTGGTCGCGTAAATGGGCAAGGGCCTCATAGGGGGTTATTGCCTTAAATCCCGGCCGTGAAGTCGTCAGCGTATCATAGGTATTGGTTATGGAAATAATCCTGCCTGAGACATGGAGCTTATCACCCTTCAGACCCTGCGGATATCCCGTTCCCATGAGATTTTCATGATGCTCAAGCAATGGCAGCATGGTTTCAGGCGTAATTCCCTTGTATAGCTTGACTATGTCAAGCCCTTCATAGACATGTCCTTTGAGTATGCCAATTTCAAACTCGGAAAGCCGCTCAAACGGCTTCTGCATCACCTCATGCGGTATTGTACTCATCCCTATGTCATGCAGCAGGCTTCCCATGCCTATAGCAAACAGCTCGCCCTCGGACTTTATCCCCATAGCTATAGCCGTGGCAACGCAAAACACCGAGACATTAACCGAATGGGTATAGACATAGTAGTCAAACTTGTTTACCGTAAACAGATTGGTTATCAAACCCTTTGTGTCTATAATCGAGGATATGACATTTTCTACCGTATCCTTGCACTCGTCCATCTTTGCGGGGCTTCTTGGGTCGTTAAACAGGTCTCGGACAAGTATCTTGGCATTTTCTTTTATCATCATGTTTTTACTGGCTACAGAGCGGCCCGCCCCGGCGCTTTTTGCCACCTCAGCAAGATAATCCTTATACTTATCTACGTCGGCACGGTTTATCATCAGCTCGCCGGACAACGTTAAAAGTTCTTTTGTTATTTCAGACTTGCCTCTGGATGTCTTAGACAACGGGACGATGTCTATCCCATTCTTGACGAAAAGGTCAAAATCAACGGTAGTGGACTCTGTCAGGCTTAATTTGTCTATTTGGATAAGGTCATCCATTGCCTCGACATAATCCTTAAAAGCCATTTCTGAAGGCGCTGCGTCCTTTTTCGGCGGCGCTGCTGGTTTTGCAGCCTTGGGGCCCGGGGGGGCTGCCTTTTCTTCGACAGATAAAACATCCAGCCCCTTCTCTGTATCAATATACATGTAGCCTATGCCCGATTCCATTATCTTATCGAGCTGGTCCTGTGATTTTATCTCAAAGCGGTGCCTTAGAAACGGCGTCTGAAACCATGACGCATCAAAGCCGTCTACATACATTCCTATGCGTGTTGAGCCTATCGGGATCTTCTTTCTCATCGCATTACCCTACCCATATATACGGCAATCTCATTTACAGTACCCTATAATAGCACATTTCATTACACATTTGCTATTCTTGTTATAAAATAATTATACACTACTGCGTTGGCGCTTATTTCTCATCAATAAAGCAGATAATTGGCGCGAATATCCATGAAATGTTTAAGTTGCCCCTGTGAATCGCCATGTGGCTCTCTGTCGGCCTTTATGGACTGGACGGCGTCGTCTCCGATAAGCCCGGCAGTTTTATCGAGGCCAAAGTTTGCAGGATAGAGGTTGTAGAGCGCTCTGGCAAGCTCAATTCCCATAGCGGGTGAGTCAAGGGCGTTTCTGTCTGTTACTGTAATCCTTACGCCGTAACATGTCCTCCCGGCATAGTTATCTCTTGTGGGTGTAAATTCTACCGGGATGAAACGCACGCCGCTAATCCATCTGCCATTAAGGTAAGCCGCAAGTCTGTCGGCGTCTACCCACGGAGCGCCAACCACCTCAAACGGCATATCAGTGCCGCGCCCTACGCTGATGTTGGCGCTTTCGATGATGCCGGAGGCCGGGTAGAGGGCGGCCTCTGTAACGCTTCTGATATTGGGAGACGGGTTTACCCAGTGGAGGCCGGTCTCATCAAACCACAGTGGGCGTTCATAGCCCTGCATTTTGATAATCTTTAAGTTTACCCCTATCTTATACTCGGCGTTAAACATACCGGCAAGTTCGCCAATTGTCATCCCATGTCTGACAGGCAGCGGAAAATAATTAGTAAACGACTTTAAACCTTTCTCACGAATTGGCCCCTGAACAACCGCCCCCGTGATAGGATTCGGGCGGTCAAGGACATAAAACGCAATTCCTTTTTTCGCCGCAGCCTCCATCGCGTATCCCATGGTCGTTATGTACGTGTAATAGCGCACGCCCGCGTCCTGTATGTCAAACACAAGGGCGTCAAGCCCTTCAAGCATTTCAGGCGTAGGGCGGTAGGTCTTGCCGTAGAGATTATAAACTGGCAGTCCGGTTTTAGAATCAGTAATCGAGTCTTTTTTTATTACCTCATCTACATCGCCAAAAAAACCGTGCTCAGGGCTAAAGACCGCCTTTAGTCTGACGCCGGGGGCATTATAGAGTACGTCAACGCTGCGGCTGCCCTTTGAGTCAACCCCGGTTTGGTTTGTGATAAGGCCGATATTCAGGCCGGTAAGCGGGGCGAAATTCTCTGACTCAAGGACGTCTATCCCTGTCCTGACCTTGCGTTCTGTATGGCGGCTTGGCTCATCGCTGCCAGATAGAATAGCCTCTGGCCGCACTGGCCCTAAAGCCGCGGCGGCAATTGTGGCAATCTCCGCCCTTAATGCCTTTGAATTACCCTTGCCGTCAGGATGCACATGGTTGGTAAGGACAATGACGAAGGTCTTTGAAACAGGGTCAATCCATATTGAAGTCCCGGTAAAACCTGAATGGCCGTATGAACCTATGGGAAAGAGTGTGCCGCGGTTTGAGGAATAAGGCGAGTCTATATCCCAGCCAAGCCCGCGCACGGCCTTCCTGCCAATTGGCGACTGGGGGGTGGTCATTTCTGATACCATGTGACGGCTAAGGATATGGACACCGTTAAGCTCTCCCATGTTTAGCATCGTCACAGCGAATATGGACAAGTCGGCTGCGGTTGAAAACAGGCCGGCATGGCCGGCAACGCCGCCCATGTTATATGCCATTGGGTCATGGACTTCCCCCCGCATTATCTTACTCTTTCGAAACTGTGTGGGGGCAATGCGATGCGAGGGCGAGGGGTGAAATGAGGTGTCCTTCATCCCTAACGGCCTGTAAATATGCTCTACGCAGTACTCATCGAGCGGCTGCCCTGAGACCCTGCGCACAATTTCGCCAAGAATGACGAAGTTTATATCGCTATACTCAAATGACGTACCGGGTATTGTTCGCGGCCTTTCTCTTAGAATCATATTGAGGGCTGTGTTATAGCCGTGCCATGGCGGCGTGACATCGAGGTCTGCCCTAAGCCCTGAGTAATGCGTAAGAAGTTGCCGGATAGTGATTGCCTCTTTGCCGTTTGCCGTAAACTCCGGCCAGTATTTGCTTACCGGGTCTTCGAGGCCGACCCTGCCCTGTTCTATAAGCTGAAGGACGGCGGGGGCGGTGGCCATAACCTTTGTAAGCGACGACATGTCAAAGATAGTATCAACGGTCATCGGCTCTTTCTCAGGCAGGAGCGCCCGAAACCCAAATGCCTGTTCATAGACTATGCCGTCCTTGCTTCCAATTATTACAACCGCCCCGGGTATTTTCCCATCCTGAACAGCCTTGTCAACTGCGGTTTTTATCTGCTCAAGCTTTATCAGGCGTGCGGGATTGGACGGGTCTGCCACCGCCGCGGCTGTTAATAAAAGCATAGCGGCTGCCAGTATGAGCGGCAAATATCGCGTCTGAATCATGTGTGTCTCCCCAGTTAAGTTATTCTCTGTGGATGGGCGTATACATTGAACCGAACCCCGCGAAGAAATCCCACCATCGTTACGCCTGCTTTCTCCGCGATTTCTACTGACAGAGAAGTGGGGGCGGTGCGGCTTGCCACTATTGGAATTGACCAGCGCGCACATTTTGAGGCTATCTCAGAGGAGAGCCGCCCGCTTAAGAGCATCAAGGAGTTGGACAGATTGAAATCCTCTAACACAGACGCCCCAATTACCTTGTCTACGGCATTGTGCCTGCCGATGTCCTCGGCAAAGGCTATGATTGACTCGCCGTCAGAGATGGCGGCGCTGTGTATGCAGCCGGTATTTTGGTATGACAATGACAGATGTTGAAACTCCCCGAAGAGGCGGACAAGCGTATCAGGCTGTAGCTTCATATCCGAGGTTACTGAATTTGCCGCGATTTCCTTAGGGATTGTAATCCCCCCGATGCAGCCTGACGTGATGGCCTTACCGGCCAGAGAGACCTCGCCCTCGGCGTCAATATCTACGACGATGTCCTCTGCTATGCTAATTCTCATCCTCTCTGTACACCATGAACCCTTGATTATCCCTTCGCCCATGATAAATCCCACAACAAGTTCTTTAATCATCACAGGGGAACAGTAAAGCGACAGGACGTCATTTGAGTTGACGCGGAGCCTCAGTTTCTTTTCGATGGCTATCTGGTCAGGGGTGTCGGCCTTATCGCGGCCTGTTACCCGCAGTATTGTCTTTTCGATTATCACACGTAAGGTAATTATAAATAATTGCGCTTCGTTATGTCATCTGATAATTTGCCTGAAACATTCAGAGAGACTAAGGATTATTTCTCTTAGGCAGAGGCGAATGCGTCATCGCATGAAAGTACCATTTCAGATATTTTGGCGACCATTGTATGATTTTGAACCTTGATTTGCCTTTTTCTCTGTCGTGCCAAATCGTTGGAATTTCAGCTATTCTAAATCCGGCAATGTGTGCCTTTACCACCAGCTCAAGGCCGATTTCAAAACCTCCGTCGCTTTCTATTTCAAATGTATCTATGACCTTTCTTCTGTATAATTTAAAGCTGTTTGTCGAGTCGTGAGTAGGAACGCCGGCGATGAGCTTTAATGACAGGCCTGCCGCCCGCGATAGGCTCTTCTTTATAAATGGACCGCCAACCTGCCCGCCGCCCTTTACATACCGTGAGCCGCACACTATATCGTAACCCTCTTCTATCAGCCGGTACATCTTGTCAACATCTGCGTAGTCGTCAGACATGTCCGCCATTGTTACCAGAAGGCAGTCTCCTCCGGCAGTCTTCAGGCCGGTCTTTATAGCGCTTACAACGCCTCGTTGGGGGTTTTTGATAAATGACACAGGATGCCCGCGCTCAATAAACTGCCTTGCCGCGCCAAGTGTATCGTCCTCGTCGAAATCATAGACAAGATAGATTCTGTGCGGCGTTGAGACCTTGTCGCGTATGGCCGAAAGGACGGCGCCGATGTTCCGTGCTTCATTATATACGGGGATTATTATGGCCAGAGGAACTCCTTCCCCGGCGAAAACCTCTCTCATTAAATGCCGCCTATCTCTATCTGTGCCTTAATCCACGGGATGACCTCATCGAGGGCGTCCTCAAGCGATGTGGCCGTCTCAAATCCTAATACTCTCCTTGCCTTTTCCACGTTGGGCACCCTCTTTTGCACGTCATATGTAAACGGGTCATCGCATACGTATCTGAACGGTTTGTCGGTGTTTATCTTTTTCCAGATCAACTCCGCCAACTCAAGGACTGTGGTTGACCGGTCAGTTGAGATATTGAAATCTTCACCCACGGCCTTAGGGTTTTCTATGCAGAGGGCAATTCCGCGAACGAGGTCGCCGGCATAGGTGTAGTGGCGTATCTGATTCCCCTTGCCGAGAATATGAAGCGGGTCTTGCCCTTTGAGCACCTTCTGAACGAGGTCGGGGACGACATGGCTCATGGCAAGACGAACATTGCCGGAGAGGATTTCCTTTTCCACCTTCGCACGCTTTTCGCCGATGCCTACGGCGTTAAACGGCCTGATTATCGTATATGGCAGTTCATACTGCTCAAAGGCCCCTTTTGCGAAATACTCGCAGGCCAGCTTTTGAAACCCGTATGTTGACATAGGCGGCGGGCATTTCATTTGCTCACCCTCCGGGGTAGGATAGGTAGTAGTGCTTTCAAATACCATAGAGGAGGATATGACATTTATCTTTTTTAGTTTCCTGTGTTGGAACGCCCATATGGCAGCGTCAAACGCTGCCGCGGTTATTCTCTCGTTTTCTGCGATCAGGTCATAGGCCAGCTCGTGAAACAGAGAAATCCCGCCTATAATCGCCGCAATCGCCACAATCTGGTCACAATCAGAGAGAAGTTCTTTAAGCAGGTTAACGTCCTTGGCGTCGCCCTCGACAAAACGATATCCCTTATGGGTATCATACGATTTTTCCACCTTGCCGTATTTTGAGAAATTATCTATGCCGACCACCTCATGTCCGCGTTCTAAGAGTTCGTCCACAAGATAGCCGCCAATGAATCCGGCAGAGCCGGTTACAAGAATTTTCATATCATCTCCCTAATATTGTATTAAATCGCCGTCAGCAAGCTGCGTGGGCGGAGTTTATGGAGTTCATTATTTGGCCGGTAGTAGTGACCGCCGTGCCGACCTCTCCAACCACGATTCCCGCGGCGTGATTGGCGGTAACTGCCGCCTCAGGCAGGGACGCCCCCGCTGCATAGGCCAGCGTAAATGCGGCTATTACCGTATCACCGGCACCTGTAACATCATAGACCTCTTTTGCCGCCGTAGGTATATGATGTATTTCCTTATCATAAAACAGGCTCATGCCCTCATCGCCGCGGGTTATCAACACGGCGCCGCACTTAAGGTCTTTCATAAGTTTCAGTCCGGCCTTTTCTAAAGACTGAATGTCGCAGATGTGTATGCCTGCGCCCTCGGCTGCCTCTTTTTTATTTGGAGTTATCAGTGAGACCCCTTTATAGCAGTGAAAATGCCCTACCTTAGGGTCAACCGAAACAAACTTGCCGCTGGCCCGTTCCATCAGGAATTTAATAAGCTGAGGCGTAATCACGCCTTTTTTGTAGTCCGATATGATGACGCCGTCGAACCTGTTTATATTTAAGGCGATATAGTCTTTTATACTCCTAAGGGTTTTAGCTCCTAATGACTCACGCTGTTCTCTGTCGAAGCGCACTATTTGCTGGTTATTGGCAATCACGCGCGTCTTAACAGTGGTCGGCCTGTTGTCGTGGAAGACGCCGCCTATGTCAATCTTTTTCTCGTTTAAGAGCGAGCATATAATATCAGCCCCGTGGCCTGTACCGATTATACCGACCAGAGAGGCGACTCCGCCTAATGAGGCGATATTGTTGGCCACGTTTCCAGCGCCGCCGGCAAGATAAGTCTCCATCTCCACATCAACTATAGGCACAGGGGCCTCTGGGGAAATCCTCTCGGCATTACCCCAGACGAAGTGGTCTAAGATAATATCGCCGATTACAAGAATTCGCTTACCATTGAAATTATCAAGTATTTTATTATAGTCCATCAGCTTACCGTAGTACGACAGTGCTTAGAAAATAACACTACAGCGCTTTTTATGTCAAGACGGGTTTGAAATCATGCACTGATGTGGTCATACCAGTGAATTTTACGCAAGTTTTCCCCGACTCTATAAAATTACCGTGCAATTGTTGTACAATAGTAACCATATCTTGTTGAGAATGTCTCAAATGTGTTAAAGGAGAAATGTATGCCAAGCCTTTTTGACGAAGGTATTCCTATACTTATCGAAAATATTTACGATTTAACAATAGAAGAAATACGTTCAGCTCAGGAAAAACTTGAATCATTAAAAAATTTACATCCAAACTATGATCCATTCTATCTTCGGATTGCATCAGAAAAGGAGACAAGAGATCGTTTTGAAGATCTTTTTTCAATATTTGAACCATAAGCAGATTCTAATTTTATAAAAGAGGCTAAAATACAATTACTTTATCTTTCTCTGATATGGCAATGTCTTTGATGTCAACAGACAGGCAACCCTCAACGGCCTCGTAAATGTTCGTTAATAGTTCATCAAATGAATCCCCTTGTGTGGCGCAGCCTGCAATTGCCGGTACCTCCGCCCAGTAGCCGCCCTCATCTGCCTCATGCACTACTACTTTCAGCTTCATAGTCTTCCCCCGTCACATTTCTACTGACGCTATTATAACCTATTCCGATTAGAACCGTAAAATTTAGCCATTTCACGCAATACGGATGGGTTATAAAACATCACCGCCTTAGCCTGTTGGTGAGTCGGACATTTGCCCGCCGACATTTCAATAGCTTAGACCCGGCGGTTATACTGTTCCCGCAAGCTCAAGCTTATAGAGGTTTCTTACTGGAAACTTACTGCTGGCATCAAGTATCTCTATCCCCGCGATCTCGCCGCTTATAGTTGTATGCAATACTACCCCTTCAGCTATCTCCACACCCCCATCCGGCCTCTTTGACGACAGCTGTATGTATGCCGCATCGGCTTCCTTGTCGTACCTTACTTTCATTGCTTACTCCATGCTTTCTTCTTTAGCGGGTAAACTGTTATTACAAAAATGCCATTGCCTGTCTGTTCATACACAACTTTAAGCGGGTATCCAGAAAACCGATTCATAAATTTCTTAACGGCTGTCATCTTATACCAATTTGCAATCATACAAGTAGATTTTCACTCACCGACAAAACCCT
>JAKOEO010000020.1 GCA_022321325.1 Candidatus Magnetominusculus sp. LBB02
TACCGCGGTGGATGAATGCCCCTACGCCGTCAATCTTGCCGGTTACTTTCTTTGTCTTTACGTCAACTATGCTTACAAAACCGCCCGGCATATCGCCGACATAGGCAGTCTTGCCGTCTTTTGAAAAGTTAATGCTGCATATGGATTTGCTCACGGGGAAGCTGTCAACGAGCTTCTTCGCCTTAGGGTCAAACACATAGACATGGCCGTCTGTCATATCTGAAACCCAAATGTTGCCGTCGGGGGCAATGGCCGAGCCGCAGTGCTGCTTGCCTATCTGCATCCATTCGGACATCTTGCCGGTTTCAAGATCTATCTCTCTCTCATAGCCATCGAGTGAAAACACATAGAGGGTCTTTTTGTCAGCTGAAAGCTGAAGTGTGTCTGAAGGCTTGCCATGTGCGTATCTGGCCAATTCTCCGGTTGCTAAATCTAGTACGGCTACGTGACCGCCGTGTCCCTGAATATAAGCCACGCCTGAAAGTTTTGGGGCGTCCTCGGCACCGGCCATATACACGCCGGCCGCTATTACTAACAACATTGACAGAGCTACTACTAATAACTTTTTCATCCGATCTCCTCGCCTCTTTTTTGTCATTAATTAAACACAGACTACGCTGTGCCTGACTGTAAGTAAGATTCCAGTCGTCTCATCCTCCCTGTTTCTACTGTGCGGAGTGTCACTTGATACTGCGGTGCGACACTTGATACTGCGGTGCGACACTGCATGACAACGCCTCGATTCTCATCACCTCCCATAAGCTTTAATCGTTAATTATGCCGCAAAGTGCAAGGCCTTGCAGCTTAGCTCATAACGAATTATCATCGGATCAGTTACGGTCTTGTCCAATCGGCAGTATTGTATCACAGTATATTGAAAAAATCTACATTAATTTTTTGAGGTTTGAGAATTTTTTAGAATTTGTCTAAAGCATGGAGAACATTGAGGCAATTGATATATAATAAGGGCGATGGACGATAGAACACTGATGCGTCGCTGCATTACGCTTGCCGGACGGGCGCGCGGAGCTACCAGCCCCAATCCAATGGTGGGGGCGCTTTTATACAAAGACGGTCGGGTCATTGCCGAGGATTATCACAGAAAGGCCGGGCTTGCTCATGCCGAGGCGCTTGTATTAAGCAAGGCCGGGCAGGAGGCAGAGGGCGCTGCCTTGTTTGTATCGCTTGAGCCATGCTGTCACACTGCCAAGCGCACGCCCCCTTGTACGGGCGCTATCATAGCGGCGAAGGTTGGAAGGGTTGTCGCCGCTATGCAAGACCCTAACCCTGAGGTTGCCGGCAAGGGAATTGAAGCGCTCAGAAAGGCCGGCATCGAGTGTGAGGCAGGTATCTTAAAGGATGAGGCACAGAGGCTGAACGAGGCATATATCAAATATATTACGTCCAAAACGCCATTTGTAACCCTGAAGGTGGCAATGACGCTAGATGGGAAAATGGCAGCCCCGGACGGGAAGTCCAAGTGGATAACGTGTGAGAAGTCGCGCCGCTATGTCCACAGGATGCGAAGCGCCGTTGATGCCGTGCTAACGGCAATAGGCACGGTAAAGGCCGACAATCCCCGCCTCACCGCACGAGGCAGAGGGCTGCCGAGAAGCCCAATAAGGGTTGTCATAGACCCATCCCTTGAGACCGCCCCGGACTTTGAGGTCTGTCAGACGCCGCCGCCAACCATAATTGTTACAAAGGCCGATATTCATAAATTCAGCGCGGCAATGCCGCATGAAATGCAATTCATTCAGTACGAAGGCCGCCTTGACTTGAAATGGCTGATGCGGCAGCTCGGCCAAAGACAAATTACGTCTGTTATGATTGAGGGTGGGCCGTCGCTTACCGGACATGCGGTTGAGGATGGCATTGTTGATAAGGCGGTATTTTTCATAGCCCCTAAGATAATCGGAGGCAAGGGTGTTTACTGCCCGGTTTCTTCAAAGACATTCAGGGATATAGGCAGCCCCTATGAGGTGCATGATATGAAGGCGAGGGCTTTGGGTTGCGACATCGTCATCGAAGGTTACCTGCGATGAGTGCCGTTATTTTTAGCATTATTATTCGTATGCTTTTTTTGTGCGGTTTTGTTAGTATACACGATGACTGTTATGAATGATAATCTTCAGAATATGATTGACCCATATCTCCAAAGGACAAAGGTTCTCTATGTCGAGGATGAGGAGGTCATCAGAGACAGTACCGCGAAATTCCTTAAAAGGCGGATAAAGAACCTGCTCCTTGCAACCAATGGCAGCGAAGGGCTTGGAATGTACAGGCAGCACTGCCCTGACATCGTTGTAACCGACATAATGATGCCATTTATGGACGGCATTGAAATGTCTATGGGAATAAGGGCCATAAACGAAGACGTCCCTATAATCATCACCTCGGCGTTTAATGACGAGGACTTCTTCCTCAAGTCAATAGATATCGGCGTTATTAAGTATATTAAGAAACCTGTCAACAGCGCTGAGCTTCTTAGTACGCTTGGCAAGGTTGCAAGGGCCGTATCGCAGCAGAAAGAGATTGAGGCAAAAAACGAATTTATCAAGACCATTCTTGACAACAACCCCACGTTTATTATGATTACCGATATAGACGAGATCTATTTTCTAAACACATCGTTTTTGAATTTTTTAGGATTTGAGACATTTGACGAGTTCATGGAAAAGGGCAAGAATTTAAACCGGTTTATGGTTGTCAAAGAAGACTGTTTTTACAAGGGGAAGTCGTTTAATGTGTGGATAAGGGAGGTTGCCAGCGGCCAAAGTACCGACTATGTCGTCTACATGTCCGGCAAAGACGAGTTAAAGAGCGAGGCCAGGGCATATGTCATTCATGCCAATCCTATTCCTGAGCTGCAGGAGCGCAGGCGCTATCTTATCACCTTTACCGATGTCTCATTCATAGAGTGCGACAGGAAGAAGTTTCAGGATATGGCCACAAGAGACGGCCTGACAAACATATATAACAGGAAGAAATTCGACGATGAGCTGCAGAAGGAGATCAAACGCTCTCTGAGATATAATAACTACCTGTCGCTGATTATTTTCGATATAGACCATTTTAAATCTGTAAATGATACATATGGGCATCCGACAGGGGATTTAGTATTAAAGGAGATAACGCGGTTAGTATCTGAAAATGTCAGAAAATACGATATATTTGCCCGTTACGGCGGTGAGGAGTTTGTGATTCTGACGCCGGAGACCAACCTTGCGGGCGCCAAGGAACTGGCAGAAAAACTACGGGAGATAATACAGGACAATGAATTCAATGAGGTTGGAAAGGTAACATGCAGCTTCGGCGTCTCAGAATATGTCAAAGAGGAAGACCCGGCGGGTTTTGTCAAGAAGGCTGACTATGCCCTTTATATTGCAAAGAACAAAGGCAGAAACCGTGTCAAGGCTGTAGAGAAGGAACATTCGTTCTTTTTCAATCTCCCCTATTAGGGTTAGCGCAAATGTCGAAAAAGAAAATACTAATTGTAGAAGATGAGATAATTATAGCCAAAGACATACAGAAGTGCCTTGAGGACCTTGGCTATTCTGTAACGGGGGCAGTGCCTACGGCGCGGCAGGCGCTGCTAAAAATCGAAGAGCGCCGTCCCGATCTTGTTCTCATGGATATAATGCTGCAAGACGGTATAGACGGCATCGAGGCCGCAGCTCAGGTGCGCGCCAAGTATGATATCCCTGTTATATATCTGACCGCCTACGCAGACGAAAAGATGATTGAGCGCGCGAAAATCACAGAACCATTCGGCTACCTGCTAAAACCATTTGAGGACAGAGAGCTGCACATAAACATCGAGATGGCGATGTATAAACATAAACTCGAAAAGACTGTACGTGAAAGCCGCCAATGGCTTGCCACAACGATAAACAGCATAGGCGACGGCGTCATCGCAACAGAGCTGACCGGACGGGTAATATTCATAAACGATGCAGCCAGGACGATGACCGGCTGGCATGGAGACTCAGCCGTAGGCAGGGCGGCCAATGACGTATTTAATGTTACTCTGGGAGATAAGGGACAGAGGTTTGACCTGGCGAGACTCAACCAGACGTCTGTCACGGTCCTTGACATGCCTGTCTTAACAGGGCTTCACGGCAGGAAGTATTCTCTTAGCGGCTGTACGGCGTCAATAAGGGATGATATGGGAATATGTTATGGCAAGGTCATAGCGTTTCAAGATATCACAGAGAGGACTCAGTCCGAGGAGGCGTTTAACGCCCAGCGCGAGAAGTTTGTCTCGGTTTTAATTCACGACATGAAAACTCCTCTTTTGGCCATCAAAGGCTATACAAGGAGATATCTGACAGGCAAAGCGCCTACAGAAGAGGCAAAGAACGAAATCCTTCATATAATAGAAAATGCCGCAGACGATCTGCTTCAAATTATTGAAAAGACGTCGAAGTCGCTGAAAGAGAAGGCCACGCTCGGGGTGTTTAACCCGGTGGATGTGGATTTTGTATCAATAGTGGAACAAGTGGCGAGGAATTGCCTGCCTATGATAGAGACCCGTGGGCTGTGCCTGACTATAAATGGAGTTAACTGTGCGCAATATCGGCAGGAAGCGGCGCTGACTATCACGGCAGACCCTCATCAACTGAAGGCGATGGTCGAAAATATCCTGAGCAACGCGGCTAAATACGCCAAGACCTCAATAAAAGTAGAGGTTGAGGGCGACGGTGCCGCAGTACGATTTGCAGTGTCTGACGACGGCCCCGGCATAGGCTCTCAGTATCACGATAAGATATTTGACGTGTATTTTCAGGTTCCGGGAAGCATTAAAGGAACGGGACTTGGCCTCTATAGCGTCAAAAAGACTGTAGCAGCCCACTTTGGGCAGATTTCGCTGCGTTCGGAGGCAGGGGGCGGCGCTTGTTTTGAGATTACGCTGCCGCGGCTGCCTAAGTAGTAGTGGCAGGGATGTGGGCAGGGTATTAGTAAATGTATCTTAAAATAATCTTAATAAGCTCATGCCTTGTCCAGTTGACCGCGGCGGCTTTGAGTTTCAGGCTGATACGGGTAACAGGACGAAGCGGTGCGTGGTTTTTTCTTGCCGCAGGAATGTCCGTCATGGCCATCAGGCGTTTATTGTCGCTTGTTGACTTGTTTTACAACAACGTTGCGGCAAGTTCGTACATGCCAAGGCCCCTGCCCGAGACAGCAGCCCTCTTGTCCTCGCTGCTGATACTAATAGGGATTATGCTGGTTGCCCCGGTATTTCATAACGTCAGGACAGTGGAAAGGCGCAAGGCTAAAGAGGTTTTTCAAAGGCTTGATAACATAGTGGAGCTAATTGACGACGCCGTATTCGGCGTTGATATAGCAGGCAGGATTACTCATTGGAATATGGGGGCGGAGTATATCTATGGCTACTCAAGAGCAGAGATAATTTCCTCTGCTATGTCGGGATTATTCAGGCCGGACGAGGCTGGGCTGGCCCATGAAATTCTCAACGAAGTTAGTCAGGGCAGTCATATTAGAAATTTCGAGACAGTCCACATCAGAAAGGATGGCAGGCATGTTAATGTGTCTTTATCTGTAACGCCGATAGCCGCCGTAACTTCCGGTACGATTGAAGGGGCGTCATTTATTGTCAGAGATATTACGCAGAGGGTTCATATGGTTGACTCGCTGAAGAGGTCATTGAATGAGAAAACGCTTCTCTTGCAGGAAGTCCACCACAGGGTAAAAAATAACATGCAGATAATCTCAAGCCTTGTATACCTTCAACAGGGACAAATCAGCGGCGATGGTCTTACTGAGATGTTTACCGCGATGCAGAACAGAATTAAATCAATGGCGCTGATACACGAAAAACTCTATCAGACTAACGATTTGTCTAAGATAGATTTCGGAGATTACGTTCACTCGCTTACAGAAAACATCAGGGCGTCATATGCAAAAGATGACTATCCTCTAATCTTTGACATAGACATATCCGATATCTCATTAAATATAGAGACGGCAATACCCTGCGGGCTGATAATAAACGAACTTGTGTCAAACTCTCTGAAGTATGCCATAGACTCGGACGGCAAAGACGCAGCAGTTTCTATAAGCCTTAAATTGACTGAAGATGGCAGCTATGTTATGCTTGTCAGAGACAACGGGGCTGGAATGCCGGCTGATTTTGATATGAACAATACGAAAACGCTTGGATTAAAACTTGTCAATACCCTTGTCGGGCATCAGCTTGGCGGGTCTTTGGAGTTGAGACGCGGCGCAGGAACGGAGTTTAAGATAAAATTCAGCGAACTAGTGTATAATCAGAGAATATAGCTATGGAAAGGGCAAGGATACAGATAGTAGAGGACGAGGCCGTAATAGCCCTCAATCTAAGGAATAAGATTGAGGAGTTTGGGTTAACGGTTACGTCTATGTCAGCCGTCGGCGAGGATGCAATATCTGCGGCAGAGAAGGACAAGCCCGACCTTGTGCTTATGGATATTGTGCTGCGCGGCAAGATGGACGGCATTGAGGCCGCAAGGCAGATAAAAGACCGCCTTGGAATACCTGTCATATATCTTACGGCCTACTCTGACGACAAGATATTGGAAAAGGCGGAGATTACAGAGCCGTTTGGTTATTTATTAAAGCCATGCAATAGCAGGGATTTGATGGTAACGATTAAGATGGCCCTCTATAAGCACAGGATGGACGAATACCGGAGGAAGGCCGAAGAGGTCGAGAAACAGAGGCAGAACGAGAAACTGTTAATAGAACAGGCAAGGCTCTCGGCAATGGGCGAGATGCTGCGGGCAATATCGCACAACTGGCGCCAGCCTCTGAATTCTCTCGGACTGATTGTCCAGGACATAGAGGACGCCTATAAATTCGGCGAGCTCAACGACGCCTATCTGTCCGAATTCGTCAGAAATTCGATGGCAGAGATAAACGCTATGTCAGAGACTCTTAGCGGTTACAGAAACATGTTCAAGCCTGATAAACAAAAGAGGCCGTTTGACATTATAGAGGCGGCCGACGGCGTCTGTGCCTTCCTTCATGGCCAGCTTCGTGCACTGGCAATTGACGTGAAGGTTGTTTCCAGCGGGACAGAGGCGGTGTATGTATCTGGTTATTTGAACGAATTTCGCCAAGTGATGTTGAATCTGATGTTTAACTCGATGGACGCCATTGTCGAAAGGAGAAAGGCGCAGTCTATGGCAGCGCACGACGCTATTAGTTCACAAGGCAATATCGGCAGCATAACTATGGAGATAACGCGAAAGGATTCTATGGCCGTGCTAAAGGTAACTGACGACGGGGGCGGGGTGCCGCCGTTGCTGGCAGGCAGGATATTCGAGCCGTATTTTACTACCAGAGAACAGGGCAAGGGCGTGGGCGTCGGGCTTTACGTATCAAAGGTGCTTGTAGAGACGCACATGGGAGGCAGCCTCAGTTTTGAAAATGTGGAAAACGGCACATCATTCTGTGTCCTGCTGCCCGAGACAGACTGTGCCGATGATTCATGCACAGGGCAATAAATTACTTTGGAGGGCAAACGATGGCAAGGCTCTATAGGGCGGCATTAACGCTTTTGCTGCTACTTTGCGGATGCGCTAAGGAACAGGACAACGCCATACACATTGGGGTGATAGCCGAACTCACCGGAGATATACCGGCTGTGGGCGCTTCGTGTAAGAATGCCGCCGAGATGGCCGTTAAGACTGTAAACGACATGGGCGGCATTGACATTGGCGGTAAGAAGTATGTGGTAAAAACTCAGATAGAGGACTCGGCCGGAAGGGCTGACCAGGCCGCCAGCGCGGCTTTAAAACTCATCACTCGCGATAAGGTTATTGCAATCATAGGCCCTAATGCCAGCAGCGGGGCAATCCCGGCGTCTGAAATTGCCGAGACGTCTAAGATTCCTATGATCTCGCCGTGGTCAACAAATCCTAAGACAACTATTGACCCCAAGACTGGCAAACAGAAATCCTATGTGTTTCGCGCCTGTTACATGGATTCATTTCAGGGCCGTGTGCTGGCCGCCTTTGCGTTGGGGCAGTTGAAGGCAAAACGGGCGGCAGTGCTGTATGACGTTGCCTCTGAGGTGTTAAAAGGACAGGCCGAGGTGTTCAAACAGACATTTGAAGAAAAAGGCGGAACTATCACGGGATTTGAGACCTATACGACCGGCAACAAGGATTTCAGCGTACAGATGACAAAGTTAAAAAACGGCAGTCCTGACCTGATATTGCTTCCCACTTACTATAGCGATGTGCCGCTTCAAGTGGAACAGGCGCGCAGGCTTGGCATAACTGTGCCAATTTTGGGCAGCGACGCATGGGCAAGTCATGATCTTCTCGGCCTGTGCGGCAATAACTGCGAGGGGGCGTTTTTCAGCAGTCACTTCTGCTCAAGTTCCACAGCCCCGGGCGTTAAGAAATTCGTCGACGATTATAATGCCCTCTACGGCAGCGTTCCCGACGATGTAGCCGCCCTGACATATGATTCCTTCGGCATCCTGTTTGAGGCAATGAAAAGGGCAGCTAAACCGGCCTCTGAAGACATTAAAACCGCCATTCAAAAGATAAACGGATTTCAGGGCGTCACCGGCAATATTACATTCCATGAAGGCTCAGGAGACCCTGAAAAGAGCGTTGTCATCCTCCAGATAAAGGATGGGGATTTCAGATGGTTTTCCGACATTAAACCGTAGGGCGGCATAAACCTTGGCCTATATCGCTCAGCAGTTTCTCAATATGCTTCAGCTTGGAAGCATTTATGCCATAATAGCCCTGGGCTACACGATGGTCTACGGCGTGTTGTCTCTGATAAACTTTGCCCACGGGGATTTGTTTATGGTTGGGGCGTTTTTGTGTTTTCTTGCCTCATCCAAGCTGCATCTGCCTTTTTATATAGTAATACTTGCAGCGGCAGCCGGTGCGGCAGTCCTCGGCGTTACTGTGGAGAGGCTTGCCTATAGGCCGCTTAGAGAGGCCCCAAAGGTCTCGGCCATTATCACCGCTTTGGGGGTCGGCGTCTTTATTGAGAATTTTACGCTTGCCCTTAGTCCCTATCCCCGGCATGTCCCTGAGCTGCTCCATAATATAAGCTACAACTTCAACGGCCTTACGATATCCTCTATACAAATGATAATAGTGGCGCTGTCAGTGCTGCTTATGGCTGGGCTTGATTTCATAGTCAGAAAGACGCGCTACGGCTCTGCGATGAGGGCGCTTTCGTGGGATATGAGGACGCTGCCTCTGATGGGCGTGCCGGTAAACGCCATAGTTGCCCTGACGTTTGCCATAGGGGCCGGCTTTGGCGGCGTGGCGGGGACGATGTACGCGATGGCGTTTCCGGTGATAGACCCGTATATGGGGATAATGATTGGCTGGAAGGCATTTATTGCCGCCGTGGTGGGCGGAATTGGCAGTATCAGGGGGGCGATGCTTGGCGGCTGTATACTGGGCGCTGTGGAGACTATTGCCGCTGTGGCCCTTCCCTCTACGTACAGGGATTTCATTGCCTTTACGCTCTTGCTTATACTTCTGATTTTCAGGCCGAACGGGATATTGGGAGTTCCTAAGACACTGAAGGTATGAAGAGCAATAACTTTTGGGTGCGCTTTACGTCTAACCGCCTGCCGGTCTTTGTCGGAGCCGGGTTCGTTGCCACGTTAATAGTCAGCCGCTTCAGTTTGATGGACCAGTATGTCGAGCTGGTTGCGATGTATGTGGGGATTAATATCATCCTTGCCCTGAGTTTAAACATTGTCAACGGCTATATGGGGGAGTTTTCGGTAGGTCATGCGGGGTTTATGGCCGTGGGGGCGTATGGGGCCTCGGTATTATCTGTTAAGATACTTCCAGCGGGTGTGTGGGTTTTCCCTGTTGCCATAGTTGCAGGAGGTCTTTTGGCCGCCGCTGCCGCCGTAGTTGTTGCGATACCTTCGTTTAAGACGAGGGGGGATTATCTGGCAATTGTAACGCTGTCGTTTAATATGATAGTGAAGTCTGTCCTTGAAAACATAGACGCAGTGGGCGGGCCGCGGGGATTTTTAGGCATGGAAAAGCTGACAACGCTGCCGTGGGTCTTCGCGTGGACAGTGGCATCGGTATGGGCAGTCAGGAACTTCGTCTACAGCAACATTGGCCGCGGTGTCTTATCAATAAGAGAAGACGAGATGGCTGGGGAGGCAATGGGTGTTGACACCCAAAAGGTAAAACTACAGGCCTTCGTTATATCGTCTTTTTTTGCAGGTGTGGCGGGCGGGCTTTACGCCCACCTGCTTCAGTTTATCAGCCCGCGTTCGTTTGACATACTGAAGTCTACGGAAATCCTGATAATGGTCTATTTGGGCGGGGTTGGCTCAATTGCCGGGTCAATTGCAGGTGCGGTTATCTATACGGTATTGATAGAGGCGCTGCGTGTGTTGGGGCAGTGGCGAATGGTGATTATGCCTCTTATGCTTGTCATACTTATGATATTTCGGCCTAAGGGGATATTTGGATATACCGAGTTTAGTTGGTTTAAGCCGGCTACCGCTAAAAAAAGAGAGGGGGCGGCTATAATGTCACATCAACCTCTGAGGCAAGTTGAGACTGGCGGGCTGTTGGCGATTGACGGCCTTACGCATTATTTTGGCGGTCTGTGTGCCTTGTCTGATTTTAATCTAAGGCTTAGTGCGGGGCAGATTCTTGGTGTAATCGGACCAAACGGCTCAGGGAAGACCACCCTGTTTAATCTGATATCGGGTTATTATAAGCCAACGCAGGGCAGCATTTCAGTCCATGGCGCTGAGCTGACCCGATTGCGCCCCAATGAGATAAACGCACTTGGCATTGCCCGGACGTTTCAAAACATCCGCCTCTTTAACAACCTCACAGTGGAGGACAATGTGAAGATTGGGATGTTTGGCAGCGCCGGCTACAATGCATCCGGGGCACTCTTGCGCACAAGGAGATTTAAGCAGTGTGAACGGGATATGTCTGAACATGCGCAAGAGCTGCTTGAGTTATTTGCGCTTGACAGATATAGAGCGGAGCCGGCAAAGAATCTGCCCTATGGTCTGAAGCGCCGCCTTGAGATTGTCCGGGCGCTGGCCACAAGGCCGGCATTGTTGCTTCTGGATGAGCCTGCCGCCGGAATGAACCCTGCCGAGACCGGGGCGTTAATGGAGCTGGTTCAGCGCATAAGGGATGATTTCAAACTAACGATTATGGTAATAGAACACCATATGAGTTTTATTATGGGGTTATGTGAGACAATCCGCGTTCTGGACTTTGGCGTTACAATAGCCGCCGGGACTGCCGATGAGATAAAAAACGATAAAAAGGTAATAGAGGCATATTTGGGAAGTTCAGGGGCAAGAAATTATAAAACGGGTGGGAATTCATAGGCAATGCCGGCATTGACAATAGAAGACCTTGCGGTCAGCTATGGCAATATCAAGGCAGTACGGGGGGTATCGCTGACGGTGCGGCAGGGGCAGATAACGGCGCTGATAGGGGCAAACGGGGCGGGAAAGACATCGCTTCTGCGCGCAATATCGGGCATGGTGCGATATGCCGGGCAGATATACTACAAGGAAATGAAACTAAACGGCATGGCGGCGCACAAAATCGTCGCACTTGGCATAACGCATGTGCCGGAGGGAAGGGGGATATTTGGAAACCTTACGGTGAAGGAAAATCTGACGCTTGCCGCGTGGCTGAGAAAGAATGACGCAGAGGGCGTGAGGCGCAACTATGAGCGCGTGATGATGTTACTGCCGCGTTTGAGCGAGCGTCTGGGGCAGCTTGCCGGTACACTCTCAGGCGGAGAGCAGCAGATGCTTGCCATAGGACGCGCCATGATGTCCGATGGGGACTTAATCCTTCTCGATGAGCCGTCAATGGGGCTTTCGCCGGTGCTTGCCGACGAAATTTATCGTATAATCGCGGAGATAAATAAGACCGGCGTAACTATTTTACTGGTTGAACAGAACGCCTTCATGGCGCTGCAACTGGCTCACCACGGCTGCGTGATGGAAAATGGCGTGATTGCCCTTGAGGGTGCGGCCATGGAACTGCTCGATGACCCGCGTGTAAGACAGGCCTATCTTGGGGTATGAATCATCTCATCAAGATAGAGGGGAGGAGTGGGATGGGACAGCCGTTATATGTACTCAAATCGTTTCGGCGACTTGAGCTGACGTCTATCCCACCCCAAGCTGTTGCTGGCAAGGCCTATGCGTCAGACGTATTATTTAAGTAACAGGGACGCACCGAAATAAACTAAGGCAAACAGAAGCGTCCACTTAATCAATCTATCCAGATCCACTTCATTATAACGGCCACTGTCAATAGCAGTGCCGCCCTCAACTGCGTTATCCTTCGTTTTCAGTTTCATGTCAGCCGGGCCTCCTTAATCAGTTAAGAAACCAGAACAACTATGTTTTAGCAAAAACAGTGCCAGAGCGATAACGAGGCGGTAATTTCTATATTGCCACGTAATTACAATGGGTTAGCAAGATAGCGGCAACGCAGCGGTCTGTATGGAAAAAATACATGTGTAAGGAAACATGACAGCCGACGGCATATTATTGACGCATAGAAGGGCTGTGGCATGACCTCTAAAATTGACAAAACCTGCGTCAAGGGCATAATATTCATTCATGGCGGTGTTGGCCAAAATGAAGGAAGGCACGGTTGTTCTTGCACTTTGTGCGCTTTTGATGGGTGCGTATTCGTTGGGAAGCTGGATATATTTTAAGACTGGCGGCATTGAGTTAAGCGATACGGCGCGCTTTGGCTGGGATACGTGGGAGTATCAGTCTATGGCCGCGAATTTTGCCGCCGGACATGGCCTCAAGTTTGGCGCTATCGAGGACTTTTCCTTTTATAGATTCACTCAGACTGGTGACTGGGTCCTTGGCGACGCCGGTTTAAAGGGCTATGAGAAGTTCCTTGATATAGGGCAAAAGGGCGGTAGCTATAATTTCTACAGGACGCCCGGATATCCTGTGTTTCTTGGCGTTCTCTATAAGATATTTGGAATATCGCCTAAAGTGGCGCGGGCTTCGCAGGTGTTTCTTGTCATATTGGTTGCCGCTTTTTTGCCATATATTGGCTTTGCCTATTGGCGGGGCGGCGGCTTTGCCGCAGGGGTTATCTCCGGCAGTATTTTGATGAGCACGTATGTCTATATCCACAATATGCAGGATGAGCTGCTCACTGAACCGCTGATTATGTTTTGTGCGTTTTTGACCGTAGTGATGTTTATCGAATGGGAAAAGAGAAAATCTGCCTCAGCCGCAGCCGCCCTCGGCATTGTCATGGGTGCGGGGATTTTGGTTAAAGGTTCTCTTGTGTTCACGCCGCTTGTGGCTGGTTTGTATTTTATATATCTGATCAGACGCAGGCTGCTTAGGCCGGCACAGTTTTTAGCATTTGCGCTTGGCGTTTCGTTTATTGTCCTGTCGTGGTCTGTTTATGCCAGTGTAAAGGAAGGCAGGCCTATCTTTATCTCGACACAGGGACAACAGGTACTGCTCGATTCCAATAGCGTAATATCAAAAGACGGAAGGTGGCACGCTAACGCATCGGATGTTTTTTATGAAAATCCTGAAATAAAAAGACTTCCAGGCCCGTTGAAAGTCATCAGATTTTATCAAAAGCATAGAGAACTCCTGCCCTCAATATTTATAAACAAGCTAAACGTTGGCTTCGGCGGGTTCTTTTTTTTCAAGACGGCCATGCTCTTTCTACTTTATTCGATGGCCGTCAATACCCTCAGGTTTTTTGACGATGAGGGGAAAATTAAGGCCGTTACGTATATAAAGAAAATATTATCGGTTCTAATGGCAATTTATCTCGTATGGACTGTGTTCGTTGTGTGCGTAGTGCTGTTTAAAGTAAAATTGCAACAATTTGCGGCGCTTGCGTTTGCAAATGCGATTAATCTAATGCCTGGCGCTACGATTCTCATTTATATATTTGTTGTGTATTGCCTTGTCGTTTATATATTTATAAAAAGATGTTACGTCGAAGTCCCCGTACCATTTGTTATATTGTTTCTGAATTTTTTCCTGATTACTTTAATCTTCTGCGGCGACCCGCGGTTTGTAAAGGTGATAGATTTCATATTTATCCTGACGGCAATTCAGGCCGTCATAAGCACAGCCACAGGGTTTTACGGGGCTGCCCGCCAAGGGCGGCGGCTTGAACAATCTTAAACAAAAAAAATGAACAGACGGAATTACCCCTAACTCTCCGCCTGTCCACCTGCTGCTACTGCGGTGTCTGCTTCTGTTTATTTGACGCCAGTTTATATGACCAGTACAACATTGCAGTTACTGAGATCTGCTTTAGTAGTCTTTTCGATTTTATAGTCCCTTTTGTTCGCTATATGGGTCAGCTTGTCTGTCGGCATAGGGACTACTATGGTCGTATTTGTATCTGGCGCCTCAGCCATCATATCATCTATTACGTCCTCAACTGAACCTACGGCCTTGTCAAACACTGCCTCTACCCCATTAGCTTTACAAAACCCTTTTACACAATCGAAAAATGCCTCCGCCTCGCGCACCGTCTGTGCCAATATCTTGTCATGTAAGCCGAATTCATACATTGACAGCGCTGCCCTTTCCGAGATGCCGAACTCTGGTACAACCGCCTTTATGTTGAGAACTGACCCATGTATCTTTGCCATATCGCTGCCGTAGCTGATTGATTCCTTGTACGTGAAACCCGGATACACTATCACTGTAACCTTGCCGTTGCCCTGATGTTCGCTCATCTCATAGCCCCCATTTAATATCGCAGGTTTCACGTTGATCTCACTCTATCCCTATGCTTCCTGGCCGACTGCTCTGGACTGTTCTGCAAGTTTCCTTTCCTTAGCTATGCCTTGTACCATCTTCACTATGATTATCAGGCTTAGAGTACACGCAGAGCCCAGCATCAGATACCCTGAGTAGCTGTTCCACACCTTCTCAAGTGAATATGCTGACTGCATTGCGGCTGATTGTGTTGCTATCCACGCCTTTACAGCCACCTTGTTCATGACTATCCAGTCTTTAATCTCGATCTTGTCCTGCAAGCCTGTCGTTGCCTTTACCCATTTCATAAGCATAGGCTCATATTCGCTCTTATAACCGGCGGAGATGTGCTTAAAGATAACCGATACGCCTGAAAGCAGCATCGTAACCGAGAAGTATAGTCTGATTATAAGACCTTTAACGTACTTGGTTGCCGTAGTTCCAAACTGTGCCCCGACAGCGGCGCCTAGAAGCATTACAACCGCCGCTACCAACTCTACTCTTGCCTTCATCGCATATGAAAACGCACCGTATGCCCCTGAGATCATTACCTCAAACAGGTCTGTGCCAACCGCTATAGTCGTTGGGCAGCCGATGAGATATATCAACGACGGCATTCTTATAAAACCGCCGCCTACGCCTAAGAAGCCGGCCAGAAACCCAGTAAACATCGCAACTCCCCCAACTACCCATAGCGACACTGTCAGCCCTGATGTCTTGAGCTGAATCATCGGCCACAGTTTGAGATTGTGCATTTTCTGCGCAAGTGAGGACACCCCTGCGTCTTTTATGTCCTTGCCCTGAGACTTGCCCGCACTGTTAAGTTTAAAATACTCCTGCAGCATATAAGTGCCGAGGCCGAATAATAGCACCATATATGTTATCCTGACAATCGGCCCAACGCGCCCGATCCTCTCCAGATACATAATCAGCGTTGCTCCGCCCTCTATGCCTATTGCCGTAAAGATAACCATTATTAAACCAAGCCGGATGTCAACATTGCCCAACTTCCGGTGTTTCATTGTGGCCACTATAGATTTGCCCGCTATATGTGCCATGTCAGTGCCTATTGCGTATGCCATCGGGAATCCAAACACATTCAGTGCCGGGGTTACCATAAATGCGCCGCCTACTCCAAAAAATCCGCCTATTATGCCGACTGTCAACCCTAAAAGAACTAGCTGCCAAGCCATTATCTCTACGCCTGCTATTGGTAAGTATATCTCCATCTATTTACCCCTCCTTAAAATAATCAGGTCTTAGCCTAGTGATGTATTTCTATCTTGTTTGTCTTGATGCCGAGTATCTTGAAGATTAACTCGATTGATGAGCCTATTACCACGCCTATGCCTGACATTGTTACTACGGTCAGGATTGCAAACGCTGTGTGATCTGTCTTGTTCAGCTCGGTAATCCATGTAAGTAAGTTTTCCATTGTGCCACCTCCTTCTGTCCTTTCAGTTTATTTTTAGTGTGCTTCTTAGCATTTCGCTTTATGCAGGTATGATTATCAATAAGTGTGCCAGTTTAATTATCTATATATTACAGACAGTTATAGATAGTGCGATATATAAGGTGCAGTGAATTCTTGCAGGTAAGGCCGATGCTTCACGTACTTATGCGCTACAGCAGGGTTTAAGGGAATTTATGGTTTTATTGCATGCAATAATTTACTGCACTATAAGCGGCAGGGTGATTTTCATAACGGTACCGCCGCCCTGCTTAGTTTTATCAACAGCGATAGTGCCGCTGTGGCGTTCTATGGCTGCTCTTGCAATAGTCAGGCCGAGGCCGGGCGCGCCGTCCATCGTTGTGAACGATGGCTCGAAGACCTTCTCTGAGATGTCGTCAGGAATCGAAGGCCCCGTGTCAGAGACGTAAATGGCGGCATGTGAGTTTTCGACAGTGCCGGCTACGGTAACTTTTCCGCCGTAGGGGCTAAAACGCATGGCATTGACAATGACGTTATAGAGGGCGGGGCGCAGGAGTGCGGCGTCAATGTTGAGCGTATCCGGCAGTTCTGCGATGTTTGATGAGACAGGTATGCCGGGGTATACGTCCGAGGCGGCCTTAATTGCCTCTATGACAAAAAGTTTAATCCTGGTCTTTGCAATATTAAGCGGTTTTTCCTTTACCATAGAGAGGATTTCTTCAGATATTGCCCTAAGCGAGTTGTTTTTCTCAGTGATGTCGGCCTGTTTCTGCGAGAGCGTCTGCAGGGCAGTTTTGATTTTATTAGACGTATCCTTCAGGTTATAGTTGAGCTTTGAGACGACGCGGTTATAGGCGCCGATGAAGGATTGCATCTCTTCGTGCGTATCAGTCTTAATAACATGGGTGAATGAATCTTCGTTTATATTGTCGAAGGCATGTTCCATCTCTCTCATTACCTTTATCATGTTTTGTGAGACCATATAGGCAATTGCAATAGTACTAAAGACAATGAACAAGGCGGCATAGAGGAAGGCCCTATCGCCGTTTATCATAACAGTGTTGACATGGGCGCGTTCTTTGCTTGAGAATCCGGTAGTGTATTTTTCAATTTCTCTGGCGTACTGTCTCATCTTTTGCAGAGTATCGTTTTGTGCGGCATCGTTATCTACGATTTCCCTAAAGTTCTCTGTGTATAATCCAACGGCCTTCTTAATGGCAGGACTGGCGTCTATAAGTGATTTGGAAATGTCATAGACCTCGTCCATGGCCTTTTTTTCCTTATATAACAAGTAGTTTTTTTCATATTTTCTCAGTACAAGAGCCATTTTTTTATCAGGAGACAGATTTTCTATTTCTCTGCCCAGAGGTCTGATATCCTCAATCAGCCGTTGTTTATTATCTATTGTGACAACAAGGCCCTCAAATGCTTGTTCGTAGAGATCTATGTTTTTCATAAGATTAAAGAAATAGCCGGTGTTTGTCCTCAGGACGATTTCATTTTCAATGGATTTGGCCTTAGACCTGAGTGTGCCGATGGCGTTGTGAAAGAGTTCTAGGTTTTCTTTTTCCTCGATTAATAAGAGGGTATTTTTCTCATAGCGCCTAAGCTCAAGCAGCAGAAGGTTGATGTCATCTACTACCTCAATGATACTGAAACTTATATGTATCCTGTTAACGTTTCGGAGCTCGACATAAATCAGAGCCAGAGATATGACTATTGGAAAGAGCATGTTGATGATGATTCTCTGCCAAAGTTTTAGTCCCATAGCCGTAGTACAAAATATACTAATTTGGCAGTTTATGTCAAACGGCAAAGGCGCCGCAGGATTATATAAAACTCCGGCAGCGCCTCCTGTTACCCTTATAACTAATCCAGCACCAGAACCACCGCGCACTCCTTCAACTCTGCTGATGCGCGTAAGCTCTTCTTCCCTGTGGAAACTACCTTAGTCAGTGTCTTTGACGGCGTCGGCACTACGAGAAGTTCCATGTTCTGGTTGGTTTGTCTGACGTGGTCAATAACGTCTTCCAAAGAGCCTCTGTAAACGCTGAACTCAGTTTTGATGTCTGCGTCCTTGCAATAGGCCTTGACCATATCAAAGAACATTCTGGAGTCTCTTTCAATGCCCTCTGACAGGCTGGCCATAGGACCTAATTCACACATACTGATTGCAGCCCTTTCAGAGGCGCAGAACTCAGGGATGACTCCTATTACTGAGAGTGCCGCCCCGGTCTCTGCCGCCATCTTGCTGGCATATGAGATAGATTCCTTGTAATGAAGCCCCGGATATACGATTGCAGCTAATTCTTTACTCATAACGTCCTCCTATGATTAGTTGATTAGTTCGTTTTCTTGATTATAGTATTTCAAAAACCATGCCAGAGCAGTATATGGCGGATATTGGGCATTTCAGCTGGCGATAAGGCGCAATGAATTATTGCATTATGGTGCCGTTTATTGCACCGGACAATCACAAATCGTTTGAAACACACATGTCTTCTCAATTGATTAACTATTGCCGGTTTTCTTGCATGCAATGATTTCTTGCAGGTATAAGGGAAGGGTATTGAGAATACTGAGCCTATGGCTGACATTGGGTTACAGTTGTCGCTGCCCGTTGAATCGTGCTAACATGTATATATTGATAATAGAGAGGTGATAATGTGATTCTGAGAACGGATCATTTGGCCAGATGTATAAGAACCCTTGAGATGTCGTTGACCATGCTGCGCCGTGTCGAGGTTGAGACGATAGAGTACGAGATATTTAGAAACGCAGTGGTCAAAGGGGTTGAGCTAACACTGGAGATGTCCGTCAAGCTGCTTCGCAAGGCGCTAAAGTTATTCACTGGAAGTCCCCGTGAGGTGGATTCGTGGACGTTTAAGGATACTCTGCGCTATGCCGGTAAGCATGGGCTGATGACGACCGACGCTGTAGAGCGGTGGTTCAGGTATCGCGACAATCGCAACAACACGGCACACGATTATGGCGTTGGGTTTGCCGAGGAGACGCTTGCCATGTTGCCGGACTTTATAGCCGATGCTGTCTCCCTTGAGGCGGCGCTTGCCGCGAGGTGCTCTTCACATGAGCCGGCTTGACATGCGCCCGGCCTGGGTAGAGACCATAGAATGTCTGATTGCCCAGTATCTGCCGGACGCCGAGACTCTGGTCTATGGGAGCCGCATAAGCGGTACGGCACACGCGGGGAGCGACCTTGACTTGGTGGTGCGCAATTCATCCACCCCCGACAAACCGTTTGATAATTTGCCCGCCCTGCGTGAGGCCATATCCGACAGTGATATTCCGATAGTAGTAGATGTCCGCGATTGGGCGGCAATCCCCGATACCTTTCGGGCAGAGATAGAGCGGAGGCACGAGGTGTTAAAGAGAGGGAAGGTTCAAGATCTGAGGCCGTGATTTGACTATTTGTATGTATTTATTTTATATTCAGAAGGAGCTGTGAATTTTCACGGATTGAGGTTGTATGGCTAAAGAATTAAATGAAAGCGTTAAAGAAGTAAAAGCTGTTGACGATGAAGAAACTACAGGTGTTGAGACTACAAACCAGCCCTATGACGCCCGTTTAATTACAATAGAAAATACTTCCTTTCCTATTTTCCAAATTATGAGCAAAATACAACGTGAAGAAATAAACCTACAGCCGGATTTCCAAAGACATTTTGTATGGGATAACATTCGGAAAAGCCGTCTTATAGAGTCAATACTGATAAAGATACCCCTTCCTAGTTTTTATATAGACGCCATAAATGACGATGAATGGCTTATTGTTGACGGACTTCAGCGATTAAACACTTTGAATGAGTTTATCAATAAAAAAGAATTAGTCTTAACCAGCCTTGAATTCCTTGATAAAGAAGTCGCTGGTCTGACTTTCGATAAGTTACCAAGATTACTCCAGCGAAGATTGGAAGAGACACATCTCTCTTTTTTTGTGATAAGGCCAGAAACACCGACTGAAGCGAAATTAACCATCTTTAGAAGACTTAACACTGGCGGCTTGGTTTTGACTTCTCAGGAAATACGCCATTGTTTATTTCAGGGGAAATCAACAACACTTCTCAAAGAGCTTGCTAAATCTGATGAGTTCTTAGCAGCTACGGGTGGTTCAATTCCGACCCTGCGAATGGTTGATGAGGAATGCGTACTTCGCTTTTGCGCTTTTCATTTAACGAAATATCAATCTTACACAAAACCAGACCTCGATGTCTTTCTTGGGGATGCTATGAAGCTGATTAACAAAATGTGCGATATGGAAATTCAATCTCTTATGACCGCATTTATAGATTCCATGTTGAAAGCAAGAGAAGTCTTCGGTGATTATGCCTTTAGAAAAATGTATGAAAAAAATGGCAGGCGAAATCCGATAAACAAGGCCCTTTTTGAAACATGGTCGGTCTCTCTTAATGGGTTCGATATTGAGTTGCTTCGAAAGCATAAAGAAAAGATAAATGTATTTTTCATAGAACTTATCAACAGTGACAGATATTTTGATACGTCGATTACACAGGGTACAGGTGATGTGAAAAAAGTACACTATCGTTTTACCTTTGTAGAATCGATAATAAAGAAGGCGATAATTCAATGATTAATTATGTTAGATTGGAAAGGTTTAAATGTTTTTTAGATGAGACTATCCCTATCGCCCCCTTAACGATTCTCGCAGGAGCTAACAACACCGGCAAGTCATCGGTGATTCAATCACTGTTGCTGCTAAAACAAACCGTTCAAACAAGCGGCATTAAAAATTCAGAAAAAGCCAATAACACAAAGAAGACTGTGAAGAAAGGAGATTCTGTCGTTGAGTTCGACATTATAATACCATCATCTGGCTCGACTCATCAAACGATATATTTACAGCCCGAACAATGGACAATTTCAATCAATGGACCTTTAATACATATAGGCAACGCATGGGATATATTTTGTCAAAACTCAGGTGCCGACGATATTACGATTTCGTTAGGTATCAGAGAACATCCGGATAAGATTTTAAAATTAAAATTGCTATATGACGTCAAAAATTCAGAAACACATCATATGAAAACAGAAAATAATGAGGATTTTGCATTATTGCATGACCTGCTGTCTGAAATACGTTTTACCCACATAGGGGCAATGAGAACCGGGCCGCAACTACTATTTCCAACAAGTAACGAACTAACGTGGAGTATGTCTGTAGGAAATATGGGACAATATACTGTCCATTGCCTGCATCAGTTTGGAAAAGATAAAATTGCAATTGACAAATTAGTTTACGAAGGGGCAAAATCGAAGACGCTGTCATATCAGACCGAGCAATACATGAATTACTTAATTCCCGGGATTATATTCCAATATAAAAAAATATCGGAGGCTGATTATTTCACTATGGGAATTCGCGATTACGAACAAAATACGGAATACTTCAGGCCGACAAATGTCGGATTTGGCATTACTTATTGCCTGCCTATCGTCGTAGCGGCACTGATGAGCAGGGCAGGTGACGTTCTCATCTGTGAAAATCCCGAATCACACTTACATCCAGAGGCGCAGTCCCGTTTAGGGATGTTTCTGTCACGCGTGGCAGATGCCGGGATACAGGTTATACTGGAGACTCACAGCGACCACATATTTAATGGAGTAAGGCTGGCGGTTAAAAATGGTGTGATTAATAAATCTGCTGTGGCTATTAACTCATTTGACAGAAGCCACGCTGTTTCTAATCCCGTAATAGATCAAAACGGGAGAATGGATTTATGGCCCAAAGGATTTTTTGATCAAATCGAAATAGATTTAATGGAGTTGCTCTAAGTGCATGCGTTAATCAACGAACTTTCATTTTTGGGACAAGTCAAAGACCGTGGTCAATGTGCCTGTTTGATTGTCGATTTGATGAATATTATCAACGTCGTCTCCCGTCAAGCAGGAGACGCGAATGTCTATGCTTCCAGAAATTTGCTGGAAAAGCATATTTCAAAGAGATTTACAGTAAAAGATTTCATATATGACAGAAATACTGATAAATCAACAATGCGTGGCTTTATAATCATTATTACAAGAGGTCCGTATTTTGAGGATTTATTAGACAACATCGATCATGAATGCATAATTAATTCAAATAATGATGTTACAAACAGCTGTATTGCCGCGGCTTCCCATATGTCTGGGTTTTTAATCAGTTTAAGAGATTCCGTAATATATGATTATACTCCTGTAGAAGTTAAATATAAGGAAGGTACAGGGGACTTCCAACTAATTGAAATCCCTAATTTCATAGACTCGGTAAATGCGGCAAAATTCATAACGGGACAGGCTAAGGGAGAAATAACTTCATGGGATATTTTTTGGATTAGACGTGAGGCTTTGTTTCCTAAGTTAAAGTTTTGTGAATGTATAAATGATCAGTTAAATAGAGTTAATTTCCGCACTTATTCTTCACTCGTTCTTCGCCATTTAAAGTGCATGAATGATTATATAGAGGAAGTGCACGTTAATGAGCGCGATTATAAAATGATGGGGGTTGAAGCCTCTGTCGAAAGTAAAATAACCTTATTCCATCATGGTCATAAGAGAGAATTCGATTGTTTCGATGGAATTAGACGGCGTTTCAGCTGGCACAGCAAGCAACAGGGACAAAATATACGTATTCATTTCTATCCACCCGATGGTACGACAGGTGATTTTCACGTTGGATATATTGGAAAACACCTCCCTACTATGAGTGACCCACATTGAATCATTTTAAAGATAATCTATATCCTAAATTATAACTCATATTTATCACTTATACACATCAATATTAATATTAAAATCCTTAATCTTTTGCTGGAGGCTTTGGCGGTGGATGTCAAGCAGTCTTGCAGCGTGGGAGATATTGCCGCCGCTTTCTTTTAAGGCCGCCTTAAGCAGCGTCATTTCAAAGTCGTAGATGGCGTTTTTCAGAGGCTTTGCCGCCTCCTGCGGCAGCGTCTTTATCTTTGTCCCCTTTATTGATTTCGGAAGGTTATCAACTGTTACAACCGTCCCATGTGCGAAGGTTACGCAGTACTCGATGGCATTTTCGAGTTCTCTAACATTGCCTGGGAAATCATAGCTTGACAGGACTTCGACTGCCTCGGGGCTGAGGCCGTCAATCTTCTTGTCGGTGCGTTTCTCGGCATATTTGGAAAGGAAATGTACGGCCAGAAGCGGGATATCCTCTCGCCTTTGCCTAAGCGGTGGGATTTGAATTGAGATAACATTTAATCTGTAAAACAGGTCCTCTCTGAATGTGCCCTCAGACATTGCCTTTTCAAGGACGCGGTTTGTCGCCGCAATGACTCTGGTGTTTATTTTAGTAATGTGCGGACTGCCAACCTTGTTGAATTCCCCTTCCTGCAAAACCCTCAGGAGTTTTACCTGAAAGTCCGGCGTGGTCTCCCCTATCTCGTCAAGAAAGAGCGTACCTCCTGAGGATAGCTCCAAAAAGCCGGTCTTATCCCTTACCGCACCGGTGAATGCCCCTTTTACGTAGCCAAACAGTTCTGCCTCGATTAGTTCGCGCGATATTGCCCCGCAGTTTACGGCGACAAAGTGGCTGCCTCGCCTTTGTGAGTTATAATGAATTGCACGCGCAACTAATTCCTTGCCTGTGCCAGACTCCCCGGTTATAAGGACATTGCTGTCGCTTGCCGCGGTCTGGCGGATTATCTTAAACACATCCTGAATAAGTTGGCTTTTGCCGATGATGTTTTCAAATCCAAAGGAGTGATAAAGTTCCTTTCTCAGATGGGCGATTTCGTCAGTAAGGGTTATCTTTTCGATTGCGTTTTTGCATATGACCCGCACCTTATCAATAGCGAGCGGTTTTGTGAGATAGTCGTAGGCGCCGCTTTTTATTGCCTCCACTGCCGTTTCAATGCTTGCAAATCCGGTTATGACGATAATCTGGCACGAGGGGAGGCGTTCTTTTGCGTGTTTGATTATATCGAGACCGCTGGCGTCGGGGAGTTTCAGGTCAGTAAAAATTATCTCGAAATCCCGTTCTGTAATCATAGGGATAGCCACTGAGGCGGTATGGGCGGCTGCAACATCGTATCCCTCTTTCTTAAACAGCATCTCGAGGGAGCGGCAAATCCCTATCTCATCGTCCACTACAAGAATTCTTATCATAACTCAATCCCCTTAGTTACAGTACTTGCGAGGTCTACTGGCAGCATTACCTTAAATCTAGTTCCTGTTTCAGGATTGCTTGATACGGTAATCTGGCCTTGATGGCTTTCAATAATTTTTTTTGTGATTGCCAGTCCAAGGCCGCTGCCGCCGCGTTCTTTTTTTGTTGTAAAAAATGGCTCGAATATTTGGCCGAGGTACTCATCCATGATGCCATGGCCGGTGTCGCATATGGATATTGCGGCGTGGTCGTTTTCGACACAGGCGCTTATTTCTATGCTGCCCCCGGATGGCGTTGCCTCAAAGGCGTTTGAAACAATGTTATACAGGGCGTTGTATATGAGGCAGCGGTTGATGGATATAATGAGCGGCGCCTCGGCAACTGTCACCGTAAGGCGCACTGCCCTGTCAGCGTTTTGTCTTAGCGCCCCGTCCGCAGCCTCTTTAACTAACGCGCAGATATTTACATCCGCTAAGTGAAGCGGCTCTTTTTTTGCGTAGTCGGTAAGTTTTCGTATTACATCCTGGCAGCGGTTTATCTCCGCCAAAATGAACCTGATATCTTCCTTTTTTGGGTCAGAGCCATCGGTCTCTTCATAGAACATTCCAAGCATCAGGGTGGCTGATGACAGGGGATTGTTAATCTCGTGGGCTATTTCTGAGGCTAGTAGTCTCATGTCGGCGGCCTTCTTCGCCTCAACAATGGTTTCTTGCTTATCAATCAGCTCTTTGTTTGCCTCTTTAAGTGAGGCGAGGGTTTTGTCGAGTGCGGCTTTAGACTTCTGAAGCCTTAGTATTGTGCGGTTATAGGCGTCAATTAAAGACATAATCTCATCTGGTGCCTCTATGTCATAGATTTTTTCAAACTCTCCCTTTGAGAGCTTTTCAAACGACTCTTCCATTCTCTTAATGACGGTTATGACCTTCTTAGACAATAAATAGCCTGTCGTTGTAGCGGCGGCAAGGAGAAACACGATAGATACAAACAAGTAGTGCTTAATCTCAGAAATGCATATCTCAATTTTTTGCCTTTCCTTAATCTTGAAATCATAAAGTATAGCCTCTACATTCCTCCCGATACCACGCATTTCTTTAATGATGGACTTTTTGTCTTCCGATTCCTCATTGAGCCGGTTTGCAGCGGCCTCATATGCGGACAACTTCCTTTGAAGTTCAGCGTAATCGTCCCTGCCTATGGCGGCCACAAGCACCATTTCAATGCTCAGCACCCGCTTCTTTAAGTTTCTTAGGTTTTCATGGAACAATATAGTGTTTACATCTTCGTGGAACAAGAGAATGTTTTTTTCATATCTCCTTAGCTCAAGCAGTGTCATGTTAATATCGTCGGCAGCCTCCATGAGCATTATTTGTTGAAAAATCAGTTTAAACTTGTCTATTTGGTAAAGAAATATGACGACAGTCACAAGTGTTGGGATGAGCAGACCTAAGAAAATTCTCTGCCAAAGTTTAAATCGCATATAAGTTAATATCCCCACGACTCATTATTTTTATTCGTATGGCAATTTGCCGCTTCATTTTGATACATTACCATGTCAGACAATTTGGTGTAAACTGCGTGTTGACTAAGAACCTCTGATACAATTATTATTACGTATAGCGATGGACAATCTATGAAGGAAGTGCTATGAAGGCAGCGCTGATTAACCCCGGTACTGACCCCAAGTATGCCGTGCAGGAGCCGCTTAATCTGGGGTTTTTGGCCTCGCACTTGCTGGCTAACGGCGTTGAAGTCAGGATTATTGACGAGCTGGCAGGTCAGGACGTAGCCCATGAGCTGGCCTCTTACAAACCCGACATCGCAGGGCTTACCGCCACCACGCCGCTTGCCGCAGACGCCTACAGGGTTGCCGCAATGTGCAGGGAGATGGGGATTTTCACCGTGATGGGCGGCGTTCACGCAAGCGTCATGCCTGATGAGGCGCTTAAACATGTTGATGTGGTCGTAAAGGGCGAGGGCGAGACAGCACTTTTAGATATCATAAGAGACGATATCAGAAGCGGCATAGTATCGCGGCCATATATCAAGGACATTGACTCGCTGCCAGCTCCTGCCCGCCAACTGCTTCAGATGGATTTTTACGTCAGGTCAAAATCGAGAATACCTCAGAGTTACCTGTATTTTGTCCCAGCCGGGGCCACGACCGCCTCCGTACTAACAAGCCGCGGCTGCCCCTATAGCTGTATCTACTGCCACAACACATGGCGCGGCACTCCTACAAGATATAACAGCCCTGAGCGCGTCATCTCAGAAATCATTGAAATCAAACGAGACTATGGCGTTCAGACCATATTCTTTATAGAGGACAACCTGTTTGTCAACAAAAAGAGGTTAAAGGCAATTTGCGAGCTTATGATAGAAAAAGATCTTAATCTGCTCTGGGGAGGCAACTCAAGGGTTGACAACATTGACCCTGAAATACTGGCGCTGGCCGCCAGAGCTGGCTGCCGTCAGATCACATTCGGTTTTGAAAGCGGGTCGCAGCGAACGCTTAATATACTAAAGAAAAAGACCACTGTTGAGCAAAACAGGCTGGCAATTGATATGTGTAACGAGGCAGGCATAATCCCACAGGGGACTTTCATCGTTGGCTGCCCGGATGAGACATTAGAAGACGTACGGCTTACCATGAAATTTATCGAAGACAGCAGCATAGAAAGCGTCGGCATTTGTATCGCCACCCCATATCCCGGCACACAGCTCTGGGACTGGGCGCTTGAGCATAACCTGCTTCCAGAGACATACTCATGGTCTGACTTTGACTATCTCAGCACCCCTATTAATCTCTCCCCGGCGATACCCAAAGCAGAGCTTCTGCGGCTTATAGAGAAGACTAATATCTTGTTGGCGATCAGGCAAAAGGGCAGAGTAAACGTCCTAAGCGCCCTAAGGGATATAGTTAAAGAGCCGTCCAGGTTGGTTACGATTGCAAAGTCCCTTATAAGAGACCCGGCTCTTATAGGGAATCTTCTGCGGAGATTTATCGCGCAGGCATTGAACAGGCTTTTTTAGTTTGACAAAACATATTCAAGAGGAATAAACTTAGTGCACTTGACTTCACCTGGAGGCAGATAGATGACGGAGGCAGATAGATGACCAAAATTGATGAGTTATGCATTAACACAATAAGAATGCTTTCAATTGACGCCGTGCAGAAGGCCGACTCAGGGCATCCGGGAATGCCGATGGGAGACGCCGACATGGCATATGTCCTGTGGACAAAGTTTCTAAAGCACAGCCCCTCTAACCCGCACTGGTTTAACCGCGACAGATTTATATTGTCGGCAGGGCACGGCTCAATGCTGCTCTATAGTTTGCTTCACCTTACAGGTTATGAGATTTCGTTAAACGATATAAAGAACTTCAGGCAGTTTGGCAGCAAGACGCCGGGCCACCCGGAGTACGACGTAGATACGGGGATAGAGGTATCCACCGGGCCGCTTGGTTATGGCTTTGCAGTGGGCGTAGGAATGGCAATGGCAGAGCGTTATATGTCCGAGACATTCAACAGGCCGGGCTTTAATGTCGTTGATTATAATATCTATGCAATTGTGAGCGACGGAGATATAATGGAGGGCGTATCGTATGAGTCTGCCTCCCTTGCCGGTCATTTGAAACTTGGCAAGTTAATTTATCTATACTCTTCAAACAATGCTACAATAGACGGCTCGACAGATTTGACGTTCAGCGAGGATGTCGCCAAGAGATTTGAGGCAATGGGTTGGCATGTCGAACAGGTTGACGGCTATAAGCTGCCGGCGATAGAGAAGGCGATTTCAAGGGCGAAAGAGGAAAAAAAGAGACCGTCTCTGATAATCGCAAACACGCATCTTGGCTATGGCAGCCCGAACAAACAGGATATTTCAGATATCCACGGCGCCCCGCTTGGGGATAAAGAGGTAGAGCTTACAAAGCAGCATTTCGGCTGGCCGCAAAAGACATTTTACGTCCCGAAAGAGGTTGCCAAGCATTGCCGCCAGGCCATAGAAGATGGTAAAAAAGAGGAGGCCGACTGGAATTCTCTTTTAAAAAAATATAAGACAAAGATGCCGGAACTTGCCGTACAGTTTGAGTATTTCATGGGCGGCAAGCTAAACAGCACATGGAAAAATGCCTTGCCTCACTTTGACACGGCAAGCGGCGCTATAGCCACAAGAAGTGCCTCTGGTAACGTACTGAATGCCTTGTCCGAGGAAATCCCCAATCTGATTGGCGGCTCGGCAGACCTTTCGCCATCCAATATGACATGTCTGAAAAAACACGGGCGCTACGGCCAGTCCAAGGTTGGCAGGAACATACACTTTGGCATAAGGGAGTTTGCCATGGGGGCGGTCCTTACGGGAATGGCTCTGAGTAAATCGCTAATCCCTTATGGCGGGACGTATCTGGTGTTTTCCAGTTTCATGTACCCGTCAATCAGGATGTCAGCGCTGATGAAGGCGCATGTTATATTCATACTGACCCACGACTCGATAGGGGTAGGGGAGGACGGCCCTTCCCACCACCCGATAGAGCAGCTTACTACGTTGAGGCTGATACCTAATCTGCTGGTGATGCGCCCTGCCGACGCCAATGAAACCGTTAAGGCGTGGGAGTTGGCTCTGGAGTATGAGGGCGGCCCTGTGGCGTTGGTTCTGACGAGGCAGAGTGTGCCGGTTATAGACAGAAAGCAATACGCGTCGCACGAGGGACTTGCCAAGGGTGCGTATGTGCTTGCCGACTCCGGAAAGCCGCCGGAGTTGATATTGATTGCCTCTGGCTCTGAGACTCATCTGGCCTTGGGCGCATATGTGCAGCTGCTTAAAGAGGGCGTTGCCGTAAGATGTGTAAGTATGCCGTCGTTTGCGCTGTTTGAAAAGCAGTCGGCGGAGTATAAGGAGTCGGTGCTGCCGTTGAAGGTGAAAAAGCGTCTTGCGGTTGAGGCAGGCTCATCGCTTGGCTGGCATAAATATGTGGGGCTTGACGGCGAAGTGTTAGGGATTGATACGTTTGGGATTTCGGCGCCGGCAAAGCAGTTGTTTGAGCATTTCGGCTTTACGGTGGAAAATGTCCTTAAACGCGCCCGCGCGCTTTTAGCGAAATAGTAAGGCCGACAACGCCGGCTATGACCATAAACGATGACAGAAGCTGGCCCATTGTGATGACCCCGGCGAGCATTCCAAGCTGTGGGTCTGGCTCTCTGAAGAACTCGACTATTATTCTAAAAACGCCGTAGAGCATGATAAACACGCTGGTCAGACCGCCCCGCCATGCGCTAAGCCTGTCTTTCAGAAGCCACAGAATGCTAAACAGGACGACGCCCTCAAGGGAGAGTTCGTAAAGCTGTGAGGGATGACGCGGCAGAGGTCCGCCTGTTGGAAATACCATCGCCCATGGGACATCGGTAACGCGCCCGAAGAGTTCGCCGTTAATGAAATTTCCAATGCGCCCAAGCCCAAGCCCAACGGGGACGGTAACGCTGACCATATCGCAGACCATCAGAAAGTCAATTTTCCTATGGCGGCAGAAGATAACCCCGCCAATAATTGCGCCAATCATCCCGCCATGAAAGGACATCCCTCCATGCCAGACGGCAAATGCCTCGAGCGGGTTGCTAAGGTAATAACTAAAATTATAGAACAAGGCATAGCCAAGCCGTGCGCCGATTATAATTCCGGCAATGATGGACAGATATAGGTTTTCGAGGACTTCGCCTTTGAGTTCAATGCGGCGGCGTTTAAGTTGAAATTTAACGAGATAGAAAGACGCGGCAAAGCCAATCAGGTACATAAGCCCGTACCATCGAATCTGAACAGGGCCTATCTTAAACAGATAAGGCCGTATCTCAGGATATGCCAGCATAACAGTTGATAATCTAACATAATGCGGAGAAAAAAGTAAGGCAGAAATGAGTTTAATTTGTCGTATTACAACAATAGCTCATCATTACTAATTAGTCCATCGGTTATTGATTTAACCTATGGATTTATGTTATCGTTTACAACGCAAGGTGGGTGGAAGGAGGCAGCTGAATGCTCAAGAAACTACGGATTCAAAATTTTAAGATATGGAAAGATACGGGGACTATAAACATGGCCCCGATTACGTTGTTTTTTGGAGCGAACAGCTCAGGCAAATCCAGTATTGGACAGTTTCTGATGATGTTAAAGCAGACGATTGAATCTCCATCTTCTGACCGTAAAACAGTCTTCTATCCCGGTGGAAAGAATTCTGCGGTTCAACTTGGTTCTTACAATGAAATGGTATATCAGCGTGATAACGAAAACAAGATCATGTTTGAATACCAGTGGGATTCTAAATTTTATTGGAAGAATATTATCCAGCGCTATGACAAATCTGAATTTTATGTTAAAACTGATACCCTGTCTTTCCAAGCCGAAGTTGGTTTAGCTGCCAAAGAGAAACATTATCCTTTTGTCAACCGCCTGAATTACTGGTGTTTCAAAGAAAACAAGTCACAAATTTCTCTTGGGATCAAACGTACTCCTGCATTGATAGACAAATATGAAGTTATGGCGGATGTTTATCTTCAGAAATATGAGAATCCTATTCTCCCCCCGGGTTATGTAACTGACTTTTCACCAGATTATTTTTATGGATTCCCTGATGATATTTTTTCCATCTATCAGGACTCTGATATTTTTAGGAATTTGAATCTTGAACACAAAGAACTATTCAATTCTTTTTGCTATCTTGGCCCGATTCGTGGGAAGCCTGACCGGCTATTCATATGGCACGGAAATGCCCCTGAAAGTGTTGGATATGATGGTGAAAATACCATAGCCGCTATGTTGGCCGCCGGTAATAGAGATATAACTTCTTATAGACTTGAGCCAGGACATGGGTATAGAGTCATTTTGTTCGAAGAGATGCTATCGCAAAAGCTAAAGAAAATGGGATTAATTGACGATTTTAAAGTCACCCCAATCGCTGAGCATCGTCACGAATATGAAGTCAAAATCAAGACCAGGGGATCAAATTATTATGTAGATATTCCTGATGTAGGTTTTGGAGTTTCTCAAGTTCTTCCCGTGCTGGTTCAGTGTTTTTATGCACCTGTTGGTTCAATCATTATCATAGAGCAGCCTGAAATCCATCTTCATCCAAGTGCACAGTCAGCGCTGGCTGATGTATTTATAGATGTTATAAACTCACGTGAAAATGGTGTTGACAGGAATATTCAGTTGATTATTGAGACACATTCCGAGCATTTTTTGCGGCGGCTTCAGAGGCGTATTGCCGAAGCTACCTTGCCTAAAGAACAAGTGGCAGCCTATTTTGCTAATACCAACAGTACCCCTGCTGTCCTTGAGCCGCTGGATGTAGATGAGTACGGTAATATCAAAAACTGGCCTGATAACTTTTTTGGAGACGAGATGGGTGACATTACCGCCCAGTCAATGGCCGCAATGACAAGGCGCATGAAGCAGGAAACCGGCGATGGTAATAAATGAGCGAGAAATATTGGTTGACACCAATGTGCCAATTACGGCAAATAAAGCTGTAAAACCAGATGCAGATTCAGACGTTCCTTTTTCGTGTATATTTGAATGTATAAAACTCATAGGACATATTACTCAAAAGGGCGGCTTGGTAATTGATGATTGTGATGAGATTTTCGGAGAATATAGACACAAGCTTTCACTAAAAGGCCAGCCCGGGCAAGGGAATGTGTTTATGAAATGGGTACACGACAACCAGTGGAATATTAAGAAAGTTGGTCGCATTAGGATTACAAAAAATGGCGATACCTACGACGAATTCCCAAAACACGACACTTTGGCTGGGTTTGACCGCTCTGACAGAAAGTTTATCGCCGCCGCAAACGCTCATCCTGATAAACCGCCCGTTATGCAGGCTGCCGATAGCAAGTGGTGGGGATACAATGATGCACTTCAGCAATGCGGCATTGTTGTTCATTTCTTGTGCCCTGACTATATCGAAGAAAAATATAATAAAAAGATGGCCTCCTGAAGCATGATTTTTTAGTGCTATTGTAAGAACGGCGCTGGATTATTTATAATCATATTAGTGGTTTGTAAAATCTGCAACGGAGGTGTAGCGTGAAAGTGGCAGATTTAACTGAAGAGGAATTCACAGCATTAGTAGGCAAGGTAATCGAAGAGAAGTTCAGAGAGCTTTTAGCAGACCCCGACTATGGCCTTGAGTTACGTGACGAATTTGTTAAAGACCTTGATGCGTCTATTTCAGCCAGGGAAAGAATCCCTTTCGATGACGTAATAAATCGTCTTGGATTTGATCGCCATGATATAAGCTCTCTATAAGCCAGTCCGCCAGTGGCACTTCTAACAGCCTGCAATAATTTTACCCCCTAAGTATGTTATATTAACTGATAATAACTAATAGCAAAGCCAATACATGCAATATAGGAGGCCACTATGCCTGATGAGTTTATTGAAGTAAATCCGGAAGACATTCCCGATAACCCGTTTAAGGTCATTGGCAGCCAGTGGATGCTTGTTACCGCCGGTAACGCGCAGTCGTTTAATACGATGACTGCAAGCTGGGGCGGCTTTGGCGTTATGTGGGCCAAGAAGATCTGTACATGCGTTGTCCGCCCCACGCGCCATACCTATGGATTTATGGAAAAGTCCGATACGTTCAGCCTGTCTTTTTTCACGCCTGAGTATAAGAAGACCCTTCTTTTCTGCGGTACTCACTCAGGAAGAGACACAGATAAAATGGCGGAGACCGGCCTTACGCCTGTCGAAGACGTCGGCACGGTATATTATAACGAGGCTCGCCTTGTCTTTGTCTGTAAGAAGATCTATCACCACGACATAGACCCTGCCAGATTTCTTGACACTGAGATTGAATCAAATTACCCGCTGAAGGATTATCACAGGATGTACTTAGGGGAAGTTATTAAATGCCTTATAAAACAGGGGGATTAGATATGGATTTAAAGACTTTACTTGCGGCAACTCATTATTTTTCTGACTTTAGAGACAGTGAACTTACTAAGCTTACAGAGGCAGCGGTGGTCGAAGACTACAGACCGGGGCAGAGAATAATCTCGCGCGGGCAGCCGGGCAGATTTCTCTATATGCTCATTAAAGGCATGGGCGAGGTGATTTTTACGGACGCCGCAGGAGGTAAATTATTCAGCGCCTCGCTGAAATCGGGCGACATCTTCGGCGAGATGTCCATTATGACAGGCGAGCCTACGGTTGCCGATGTCTTTGCAGTTGAGGCGTCACAGTGCGTTGCTATCCCTCGCGACGTGTTTTCTCTGGCTGTTTTGAAAAACTCCGCCGCTATTGTCAAAATAGCCTCCCTAATTAATAAGAGAATGACTCAAAAAGAACAAAACGAGGCCCTTATTGCCCAATATAAGGCATCAAGAAGGGAAAACCCCGACCCTTATGACTTAAACTTTACATCGGCGCTTAAACCCATGAAGATTCTGGTCATAAACTGCGGCAGCTCATCGTTGAAATACTCGCTCTTTGACACCTCTAACCCAACTCCGCTGATGGAGGGTCTGATTGAGAAAATCGGCACAAGCGGTTCATATCACAAGGTGAAATCACTGAAATCAGAGGTCAAAAAAGAGACGCCGGTCCCTGATTTTCAGAAAGCGTTTGAAGGGATGGCGGGCGCACTTACTGAGCCTGCACTCGGTGCCGTTACGACGTTTGACGAAATAGACGCAGTAGGGCACAGGGTTGTCCACGGCGGCGATAAGTTTAAAAACTCCGCTGTGATAACAGATGAGGTAATTGAGGGCATAAGGCAGTGCATCCCGCTTGCCCCGCTTCACAATCCCTACAACCTTGCCGGAATTGAGGCGATGCGAAAAATCCTGCCGAACAGGGGCGCTGTGGCTGTATTTGATACGGCGTTTCACCAGAATATGCCGGAAAGTGCATATCTATACGCCATATCCCGCGACCTCGGCGAAAAATATAACATTAAAGAAAACATACGCCGCTACGGGTTTCACGGCACTAATCACAACTACGTCTCACTGACTGCGGCCGCATATCTCAAGCGCAGCGTCAGAGAGTTGAGGCTTATATCATGCCATCTTGGCAATGGCGCCTCAATTTGCGCAATAGACCACGGCACCAGCGTTGACACAAGCATGGGCATGACCCCTCTGGAGGGCCTGGCGATGGGCACGCGCAGCGGCGACATTGACCCCGGGGCGCTGATCTATCTGTTAAACGCCGGCCTTGGCGTCAAAGAGCTGGATAATCTGCTGAACAAGGAAAGCGGCCTCAAGGGTCTAACCGGACTTAGCAACGATATGAGAGAGATACTTGCAGCGGCAGGGGCGGGCGACTCAAGGGCAAAGACCGCGGTGTCTCTGTTTTGCTATAGGCTAAAGAAATATATTGCCGCCTACGCTGCCATTCTGGGCGGCATCGACGCGTTGATTTTTACGGCCGGTATCGGCGAAAACTCATCCGAAATAAGAGGACGCGTATGCCACGGACTTGAAAGTATAGGGCTTGTAATCTCTAAAGAGATAAATGAAAAGGCGAGGGTTCAAAGAGGGCATATAGAGGAAATATCAGCCGCCAACTCGCCGGTCAAAATTCTGGTAGTAGCCGCAGACGAAGAACGAATGATTGCCAGAGAGACCCTCCATGCCCTTAACATAGCTAAGGTCAGAGAGACTACGGCATCAGGCGAGAAAAAGCCGATTCCCGTTTACGTTACAGGCCATCATGTCCATTTATGCCAAAGGGATTTCACCCTGCTGTTTGGCGAGGGAAAGACGCTTACAAAAAAACATCAGCTAAGGCAGCCGCAATCATTCATCGCCGAGCAGATGCTGACCTTGTCAGGCCCGCTTGGTAAAATAGAGGATGTCAAAATAGTTGCCCCGTTTAAAAGAGAATCGCAGGTAGAGATAGGCCGCACAGAGGAGTTCAAACTTGGCATTGACGCCCCCGTAAGGCTCTCAGGCGACCTTGAAGGCGCTGCCTCGATAACACTTGAAGGCCCTATGGGCAGTGTGAAACTCGAAAACGGCGCTATATGCGCACAGCGTCATATCCACATGAACCCGGAGGACGCCCTTGCCTATGGCGTGAGAGACCACGATGTAGTTCGAATATCAGTTGCCGGTCCCAAAGATGTTGTATTTGGCGATGTCTTCGTAAAGATAAGTCCAAACTATGCGCTTGAGCTGCATCTTGACGCCGATGAGGCAAATATTGCGGGTGTAACAGAGGAATCAACCGCGGCCATACTTTCAATCCAGTCAAGGGCATTTATATAGGGGTACATGGTAGGCACAGGCCGCGTTTGTGATTCTTGAGATACCCTATATTGACATCCTTGCTGCTTGTCTTAGCGATGGCCGCCAGACATACGCTGTGGGCGGTGCGGTCAGGGATTTAATCTTAGGCCGGCGGGTGCGCGACTATGACCTTGCCATTAGCGAAAGTCCATTTCCAGCGGCGCAGTGCTTTGCCCGCGCCATCAGCGGGTCATATGTTGCGCTTCACGAAATATTCCCAACCGCGCGGGTTGTAAAGGGAGACTTAATATTTGATTTCACATCGTTAAGAGGCGGCACTATCGCAAGCGATCTGCTAAGCCGCGATTTTACGGCCAATGCCCTTGCCGTTTCAACTGCCAGTCCCTCATCGGTAATTGACCTAACCGGCGGCGTGGACGATATTAGAAACAAAATAATCAGGATGGTCTCAAAGGACAATCTGGCTGATGACCCCGTGAGGCTCTTAAGGGCATTCAGGGCTGCGGCAGAGCTGGGGTTTACCATAGAGGGCGCGACGCTTGAGGCCATTGCCGAACTCAGGCCGCTCATATCAGGGTCTGCCGCCGAACGTATTTGGGCAGAGCTTAAGATGCTCTTACAGTGCGGCAACTCAACAGAAATAGTAAGAGCGGCATTTGAGACCGGCCTGCTTTTCGAACTGCTGCCGGAGCTTGAGCCGCTTTTGGGGCTTAGCCAAAACCAGTATCATCACCTCGACGCCTTTGAGCACACAATGGCCGCGTACAAGGCCGCAGAGGCAATAATATCTAATCCTGCCGTACGCATCTGCGATAGTCTCAGCGTCTGGCTGGATAATAATCCTCACAAACGCGCTATGATAAAACTTTCGATACTGCTTCACGATGTGGGCAAATTTAGTACACAGGGCCAGTCCGAAGACGGCAGAGTTACATTTCACGGCCATGAACGCCAGGGCGAGACGATGGTCTCAGCAATTTTAGACAGATTTAGGGCCTCGGCGAAAGAGGCTCGGCTTGTTACTATGCTTGTAAGAAATCACATGAGGATTTTGGCATTCAAACAGGCGGGGGGCAGTGTTTTAGCCATGATGAGACGACCGCTTATCAGGCTTTTGAACGCCGTCGGCGGCGATATCTATGCCCTTGCCGTCCTGTGGGCAGCCGATGCCGCAGCAAAACCCCAGGGCAATGCTAAGACTATCGCTATATGCAGGGAAATACTGGATTTCTATGAGTGTCAGTTCCTGCCGCGCAAGACTGCCCCAAGATTCATTACCGGCAGAGACCTGATTCAGACCTATGGCCTGTCTCCTTCGCCATTATTTAGTGAAATACTTAATGCAATTGAGCTGAAAACCCTTGAGGGGCAGATAGACTCAAAGGACAAGGCTGCCGTGGTGGTAGAGCAGTTTTTGCACCGGGGGCATGATGGTTGACCTAATTGGGGTTGCCGCCGTGTTTACGGTGATGATTGCGCTTTTGCGCCTCAAATGGCATGTAGGCTATGTGCTGATAGCGGCCTCTGCAATGCTTTTTGCCATATACAGAATGGGGCCCTCTGCAATTGCCGCAACGCTTTACTCTGCCGTAGTGTCAGAGGAGCTGCTTGACCTTACGGTTGCCCTGACGTTTATCAGAATGCTTGAGATGATTCTAAGAGAGAGAAACGTCCTGAACACGATGACCGAGGCTGTAAAAGGCGTGTTAAGGAATAAGAAGTGCGTGCTTGTCTCGATGCCCTTGTTAATCGGGATGCTGCCGTCAATAGGAGGGGCATATTTTTCATGCCCTATGGTGGATAACAGCGCAAAGGGGCTTAATCTTACGCAGGAGGACAAGGCATTTACCAACTACTGGTACAGGCACCCGTGGGAGGCTATGCTTCCGCTCTACCCCGGCCTGATACTTGCTACTCTGATTACCCATATCGGGATGAGGCAAATGGTTCTGTTAAATCTCAGCTATTCGGCGGCGATGCTGCCTATTGGCCTTCTCTTTTGCATGAAGGGAATACGGGGTGCGTTCCCGTACGTTGAGGGCAGGCGATACAGTGCCCTCTTGAGCTTTACGCCCTTTGTGATACTGCTTGTGCTTGTCATTGTGTTTGGCGTAAGGCTTCACTATGCCCTTGTTGCGATGGTCTTCATGCTCATGGTTTATTTTCGATATAGCTTAAAGGAAGTCGGCAAGGTGCTGGTCTATGGGTTTAACAAGGAGGTGATTTTGCTGATTGCGGGGGTGATATTGTTTATGTCCACGCTTAGCCACTGTGGGGCAGTTGTGAATATCAACAGTTATTTTATCTCAAGGCACATACCGCTCATGCCGATATTGGTGATTCTTCCGTTTGTGACGGGACTTCTTACTGGGTTTACGGTAGCGTTTGTGGGAAGCGCCTTCCCGCTGTTTATGAGCCTTCCGGGGCTGGATGCTCATTCGTTTTCACTTGCCTTTGCGGCGGGTTATGCCGGTGTGCTATTGTCGCCGGTGCATGTTTGTCTGATTCTGACAAGAGACTATTTCAAGGCCGACATGTGGGGGCTGTATAAGAAAATAATTCCGGCAGTCCTGCTTTATTTTATTGCACCAGTGCTGGAATATGTTATCTTCAGGCGCTTCTATTGAGTTATGCCGACAAGCTGTGGTAGCATTGTATTGTCGGCAGGACTTTTTATGAATGTAAAAAAGCTGTCGTGTATGGCAATAACGGTAAGAAAGGCGAAGCCTCTTGAATTGAAGGCATAATGCAATTAAATTCCTGAAATGAAATAAAATGAAAACTATACTAAACTGGGGCATATTCATTCTAATAATTATCACCTGTGGGTGCAACGGGCACACGGGCGGCCATGCAGAGGCTGAACCTGTGGCCGGGGGCGATAATACGCCCTCATACGGAGGTACGTTGGTCGAGGGTACAACGGCAGAGCCAAGCGTCCTGCTTCCCGTACTTGCCGGTGACAGCGCCTCGCACTCGGTTGCAGGAAATATCTATAACGGCCTCGTTAAGTATGCCCCCGACCTCAGCACAGTTGGCGACCTTGCAGAAAGCTGGGATGTTTCCCCTGACGGCCTTACCATCACATTTCACCTAAGACATGGCGTGCGCTGGACAGACGGCGTAGAGTTCACCTCTGAGGATGTCCTCTTTGGCTATAAGACAATCATTGACGACAAGACCCCCACGCCCTATAAAGAGGATTTCCTGCAGGTCAAGGCCGCTGACACCCCGGACAACCATACATTCAGAGTTACGTATGGAAAACCCTTCGCACCGGCCTTAAACAGTTGGGGAAACCTTGTCGTCCTGCCTAGTCACCTGCTTAAAGGCGTAGAGATAACCAAGTCTCCGCTGGTCAGAAAACCTATTGGCATGGGGCCCTTTAAACTCAATTCATGGGTTAGCGGGCAGGAACTCACTCTTTCGTCTAATCCAGATTATTTTGAGGGCCGTCCCTATTTAGATAAATACGTTTATAGGGTTATCCCCGACCAGTCTACCATGTTTATGGCGCTTCAGGCCGGTGAGGTTGATCTGATGGGCGTTACCCCAATTCAATACAAAAGACAGACTAACTCTGAGTATTTCACGGCCAATTTCAACAAATACCGTTACCCTGTGTTCTCCTATACATACATGGGGTTTAACCTGAAGAAGCCTCTGTTTGCAGATAAACGTGTGAGACAGGCGATAGCCCACGCCATTGACAAAGACGAGATAATTGATATCGTCCTCTACGGACTTGGTTCACCATCAACCGGCCCGTATGTCCCAAACACATGGCCGTATAATCCAAACGTGAAAAAATACGAGTTTAATATCGAAAAGTCAAAGGCGCTGCTTGCCGAGGCTGGCTACACGACAAGGCCGGACGGCATTTTAACGAAGAACGGCACGCCATTTGAGTTTACCATACTCACTAACATGGGCAATCCCCTGAGAATGAAGACAGCCGCCATTATTCAGTGGAAACTCAAGCAAGTGGGCATAAAGGTCAATATTCGCGCCCTTGAGTGGAGCACATTTCTGAACGAGTTTATTGACAAGAAGCGCTTTGACGCCGTCATTTTAGGATGGGGCATAGGCATGGACGGCGACCAGTATGACATCTGGCACTCCAGTAAGACAAAAGACAAGGAGTTTAACTTTGTAAGCTACGCTAACCCGGAAGTTGACGAACTCCTTGAGACAGGACGCCGCACGTTTGACATCGAAAGGCGAAAGGCCGCCTATTACAGGATTCAGGAAATACTCTCTGACGAACTGCCATACATTTTTCTCTACGTCCCCGACGCCCTTGTCGTAGTAAATAAGCGGTTTATGGGCATTGCGCCAACCACAATAGGCATAGGATATAACCTGCCAAAGTGGTATGTGCCGCAAGGCCGCCAGAAGTCAACAACTGCGCCTGAGAGATAAACACTCTTCGCCCAGGGCAAACGCATTAGAAATTGCATCCCTTCTTATTGTCATTCCGGCCATATTATTGTCATTCCGGCTTGTCCGGAATCTGTCCTTAATGCCTCAGAATATGCATAATCATCATTATACTCCCACGTAAGGGAAGATTCCGGACAAGCCGGAATGACAGAAAGGGACAAGCCGACAAGATTTCATAGGTATCTTCTGCTTTATTTTTCAAATGCGTTTGCCCTGACACTTCGCCAATAGTGTTTACTTTTTCCATTGATTGTGATATTATTTATACATCAGGGTGTTTAGTGACAAAAGTACCGTTGGCTTTGATTTATCTTGGCGAAGTTATTATAACTGTGGTTTCTTTTGGCTGGGGGGTAGCGTGATGATGAGGGACCTCGATATCGGCGTTCGAATTACCATCGGCTATTTTTGTATGTTGTTTGTCTTTCTACTGCTGTCCCTGATTTCAATCTACAAACTCAACTCCTCTACAGATAAATTAAAGACCCTTTACGAACACCCGTTCGAGGTGAAAGGCCGACTCTTGTCAATTAAGGCAGACACCTACAAGGTCAGGATTCTGATGAGACGTGTTGCCGTGGAAAATGACGAGAATAAAATTGTGGAGCTTAAGTCAGAGATATCTTCTCTTGAGTCTGAATTAATAAACGATTTGAATCTTGTTGAAAATCTTTATCTTGGCGATAAGGCATTAATTCAACACATTAGAAGCCACTATGAAGTGTATATAAGACTGCACGAAGAGTTTTATAACCTGCTGTCAGAGGGCAGGCAGACCGAGGCATTAAACCTGTTGAATACTAAAATGTATGAAAATGTCCGGCATACTGATGCGTTGATAAAAGAGGCCGTTGACTTTGCCTCAAATATGGCCGCCTCGCTTTATGAAAGCGCTCTGAAAACTGAGGCCAAAGCGAAAAATCTCCTGTTAATCCTGCTTGCTATAGCGCTCATTTTGACCGCCGCATTGTCAATTGCATTTACGCGCATGATAACAGCGCCGATATCAAGGCTGGTTGAGGCGGTGGAAGAGGTAGGTTCTGGCAATTTAAACGTACCTATAGACGACTCGGCTGATGACGAAATAGGCGAACTGGCTACGGCGTTTAAGGAAATGCTTGGCAGCTTGCGGGATTATACGTTTAATCTGAGGCTTCAGGGCGAAATAATGTCCAACATGAGCGAGGGTGTTGTCCTTGTCAGAGCTGATAATGGAACTATCGTGTACAGCAGCCAGAGGTTTGATGAGATGTTTGCTTATAATGCCGGTGAGTTAACGGGCAAGAATATATCAGTAATAAATGCCCCGTCAGAAAAGACGCCTGAGCAGACGGCCAGTGAAATATCTGAGTTATTGGCCAGGAATAAAACGTGGCAGGGCGAAGTGCTCAATATCAAAAAGACAGGTGAAAGGTTATGGTGTTTCGCGGCTGTTTCGTCATTTGAACACAATACTTACGGTTTGGTTTGGATATCAGTACATACTGACATTACCGCATCTAAAAAGGCTCAGGACGAGCTTAAAAGATTTTTTGACCTTTCTATAGATATGTTATGTATAGCAGGGAATGACGGGTATTTCAAGATACTTAGCCAGTCGTTTGAGAAAACTCTTGGATATACGCTCGATGAGCTTAAATCAAGGCCATTTATAGAATTTGTACATCCAGATGACCGGGAGGCTACGACTAAGGCAGTGGAAGTTGCGTTTCAGGGGACGCCGGTTTATAAATTTCACAACAGATATTTATGTAAGGACGGCTCGCATAGAGACATTTCGTGGACTGCATTGGCCATACCTGAGGAGGGTTTGTCATATTGCAACGCCACTGATGTTACCAAACAAAAGAAACTTGAAGAAAGCCTTGCCCAAAGTGAGGAGCGATTCAGGACTGTCTTTGAAAACGCGCCGATTGGGGTTGCAATTACAAATGCTGAAACGGGTGAGTTTATTAAGGTTAACCGTGAGTACTGCAATATTATCGGCTATTCTTATGATGAGTTGATTGGTCTAAAATTCCATGATATCACTCATCCAGGCGATATAGAGCGGCAAATGGATGGCCTAAGACTTCTGAACTGCGGCGAAATGCTGGTCTTTAATATGGAAAAACGCTATATTCACAAGAACTCTAAGATTATATGGGCGCGCATTGCGTATATTTCACTGCCATCAAGACCAAATGAACCTCAGCTCACTCTTGCCATCGTTGAGGATATCACTGAAAGGAAGCAGATGGCAGAGGCGCTTATTGCCGAGCGCAATAAACTTAAATCAATTATGGATACAATGGAAGACGGCGTATATATAGTAAACAAAGACCATGAGATAGAGTTCATCAATAAGTCGTTAATGAATGAATTTGGAGAGGTAAGCGGGCGCAAATGTTATGAATATTTGTACGATAAGACCGATCAGTGTTCGTGGTGTAAAAATGACGAGGTGTTTGAGGGGAAAACCATCAGGTGGGAATGGCACTTTGAAAAAAATAACAGGACATATGCGATCTTTGACACTCCGTTGAGAAATATTGACGAGTCCATTTGTAAATTCGAGATATTCCATGATATAACGGATATTAAACGCGCTCAGGCTTTGATTCAGAAGGAGCTTAACTTCCAGACTGCTATTGCCGCGGTGTCTGAGACGTTATTAGCCCCTGATATGACTATCCAAGACATTGCAGGTATAGTTCATAGGCAGGCGATGAGCCTTACGGGCAGTCTGCACGGCTATGTAGGGGAGTTGGATGCTGAAACAGAAGATATTAGAAGTCATGCCATGAGCGATATGGCAAACCAGCCAGAATGCAGGGTAGACCCAAGATATTTCAGGATGGCTTTCCCAAAAGGCAAAGATGGTTATAACGCGCTGTGGGGATATGCCCTTAACACAAAGCAGGGGTTTTATACGAATGACCCCTCAGCACACCCGGCATACAAAGGCGTCATCCCAGAGGGGCATGTCGTGCTTAGAAGGTTTCTAAGCGTACCTGCCGTGATTGGAGATAAACTGATTGGACAGATTGCCCTGGCAAACGCAGCACGGGATTATACCGACGAGGATTTGAATATAATTGAGCGCCTGGCCGCGGTATTCGCCTTAGCCGTTGAGCGTAAGAAAATGGAAGAGAAACTTAATTTTAGAAAGGATTTCCTACAGAAGGTTATAGACAATACCACAAATGCGGTTTATTCAATAGGACTAAACGGCAATTTCTTATTAGTCAACCATCAGGTATCAGAAATTACAGGATATTCTTCAGATGAGCTGACAGGCAGCCCGTTTGCAATGTTGTTTGACAACTACGCGCTTCCGAGAGTGAATGAGCTGTTTCTCAAGGCATCTGTTTTTGGCGAGCTTGTTGAAAATTACGAGACAAATATAGTGCGTAAGGATGGGGAAAGACGAATTATCACTATAACCGTCAGCCCTATTTACGAAGATGATAAGATTAGTATGGTTGTCGGTACGGCAGAGGACATTACGCAGCGCAGGCAGTTAGAGATAAAACTGCAAGAAGTTAACGCACAACTCCATGCGATTATAGACAGCACTAACGCCGTCGTCTTTCTCAAAGATATTAATGGCAGATATAAGTTCGTAAACAGCCAGTTTGAGCAGTTGTTTCATGTTACAAAGGAAGGCATGATTGGCAAGACCGATTATGACATCTTTCCAGCAGAGCTTGCCGATAAGTTAAGGGCAAACGACATTGCGGTGCAAAATACAAATGCACCAACCCAATTTGAAGAGATTGTGCCGAATAACGATGGTTTACATACGTATATCGCCGTAAAGTTCCCGCTGCATAATATTGGTGGACGGGTCTATGGCGTCTGCGGCATAGCTACCGACATCACAGAACGCAAAGAGATGGAAGAGCGGCTAAGGGTGTTAAATCTTGAGCTTGAGTCAAAGGTGGTAGAAGAGACGCAGATGAGGCGGCAGGGTGAGCAGATGCTCATTCAGCAGTCAAAGATGGCGGCAATGGGTGAGATGCTTGGGTTGATTACCCACCAGTGGAGACAGCCCCTTAACGCGGTAAGTATAATAGTTCAGGACATAAAGGAGGCATATGCCTACGGCGAACTCACAGAGAAGTATCTTCAGGAAAGCGTAGAGACTACTATGAGCCAAGTACTGTTTATGGCAAAGACGATTGACGATTTTAAGGACTTCTTTAAGCCGACAAAGGAAAAGATAAGCTTTGATGTAAAGGCCGCTGTTGATGAGCTGCTTGGAATGTTCGGAGTGGTGTTTAAGAAAAACGATGTGAAGATTTCTCTGGCGGCGGCGCAGGATGTCTTAATGATTTCAGAGGGCTACCCAAATGAGTTTAAACAGGTCGTGCTTAACATCCTAAATAACGCTAAAGACGCTATCACGGCAAAAAGAGAAACCGGCAATTTAATAAGGGGATGTGTTAAGATAAATATGGTCACTGAGTCAGATAAGATAATCATCTCAATTAAGGACAACGGCGGCGGCATACCACAACATGTACTGGGCAGGGTCTTCGAGCCATACTTTACGACAAAAGGGGATGCGGGCACAGGGATTGGGCTATACATGTCAAAGACCATAATAGAGCAGAACATGGGCGGCAGCCTCAATGTTAGAAACGTAGACGACGGGGCGGAGTTTATAATAGAACTGGGGCTGAGTAAAGCTGATGCTGCAAGAGATTGAACACAAAATAGTGAATTTCCTCAAACCTCATGGGGTTAAGAGCGTTGCTATATTCGGCTCTTACGCCAGAGGAGAGTTTTCAGATAATAGCGACATTGATATTGTCGTTGAGTTTTTGACAAACAAGACGCTCTACGATATAGTAGGTATTGAGCAGGATTTGTCTGAAGTGCTTGGAATCAAAGTGGATCTGTTAACCGAACATGCTATCAGTCCCTATTTGATAGAAGATATTAAGAAAAGTCTTGTGAAGATTTACTGATGATAAGGGGTATGAAGATGTATAGGAATAGATTCCGGACAAGCCGGAATGACAAAATAGATGGGCGGAATGACAAAATAGATGGGCGGAATGACAAAGTAGATGGGCGGAATGACAAAATAGATGGGCGGAATGACATCATACGAGTAAGTTTACTATTGCTTGGTGCGAAGGTTCACCTATTAATGTCGTGGAGTGAGATACGGCATATCCATGACGCTATTTGCAAAAAAGGACAATAAATGGAAGATAAAGACAAGACAAAAGATGAGTTGATAGAAGAGATGTCGCAGTTGATGTGGAAGTTTCAGATATGTGACGCCAAAGAGCGGCGCAGCCATAAGGAGACAAAGTCGCTGCTAATCTCAACCCTTGAGTCAACCGCCGACGGCATACTTGTTGTGGATATGGAGGGGAAAATAACTTTCTACAACCATACATTCGTTGATTTGTGGCGCATACCGATGTCATTATTATCAATGAAAGACGATTCCGCGCTCTTGTCATACGTGATAGAACAGTTAAGCAAACCTGAAGAATTTATCGCCAAGGTAAAGGAACTCTACGCCAACCCATCGGAGACGAGCTACGATGTTATAGAATTTAAAGACGGCAGGATTTTTGAGCGATACTCGCAGCCGCAGCAATTGGACAGCGAAATCATTGGAAGGGTGTGGAGTTTTCACGACATAACAGCCGCTAAACAGGCGGAGTGTAAACTCAAAAAAAGTGAAAAGAAATATCGGCGGCTGGTTGAACTTCACCACGCAGGCATATGTGTTTTTGACAGAGACGGCCTCGCTATATATGTAAATCCCGCTATGGCTGAAATGCTTGGGTTTACTGCCGAGGAGTTGATAGGTCATAGACCGCACGAATATATGGATGAGGCAGATGTTGCCATGGTACCGGAAATATTAAAAGAATTGCGGCAAGGGAAAAAAGAACAGTTAGAATTTAGATTTTATAAAAAAGACGGCACTAAGCTATATACAATGGTGGATTTATCGCCCATGTTTGATGAGTCAGGACAATACGAGGGGGCAATAGCGGGAATAATTGATATAACCGAAAAGAGATTAGTCGAGCTGGAGCTGCGCCACGCCCAGAGGATGGAGTCCATCGGGCAGCTTGCAGGCGGGGTTGCCCATGATTTTAACAACATCATCTCGTCGGTATTAAACTATGTTTACCTGATAAAAAGGAAAATAAACGACCTTACGCCAGAGGAATTGCAGGACTTTGTGGATGAGATTCAGGCCTCTGCTGAGAGGGCGTCAAAACTAACTAAGAGCCTGCTGGTATTCAGCAGAAAACACGCGTTTGAGTTTACTACGCTAAATCTTGCCGATATTATTGATGGCATGAGGGTGCTTCTGATTAATCTGATAGGCGGCGATATTGAATTGGAACTAAATATATCGAGCAATGAGGTGTATATCCACGCCGATGTTAACCAGATAGAGATGCTGATAATGAACCTGGCCGCAAATGCCAGGGATGCAATGGCAGGCGGCGGGAAGTTAGGCATAACTTTACAGAAGGTTGAACCAGACGAAAGATTTTTTAAATTAATTAGCGTAGAAAAGACGCAGGAATATGCCCTATTAACGGTTTCCGACACTGGTGAGGGAATGGATAATAGGACAATGGCAAAAATATTCGACCCGTTTTTTACCACAAAGGAAGTGGGGAAAGGAACAGGGCTGGGGCTTTCCACTGTCTATGGGGTGGTGAAGCAGCACAAAGGCTATATTGACGTAAAGAGCGAGTTAAACAAGGGGACGACTTTTTCAATTTATATTCCTATAACTGATAACTATATAAAGAATGAAAACGCTTTGACTAACTGCGACGACGAAAGGGGAAATGGGTGTATTCTTGTAGCCGAGGACGACGAATCTTTAAGAAAAGTAACTGCGCGAGTATTAATGCGGGCAGGCTATCAGGTTACAATTGCCGCAGATGGAGAAGAGGCTGTAAAATTATACAGTGAAAACAACATAGATTTAGTCGTAATGGATATCATAATGCCAAAGATGAATGGCAAGGCGGCCTACGACAAGATAATAAGCATTAACAAAGACGCCAAGGTAATCTTTGTCAGCGGCTATACCGATGTCTATTTAGAGAGTAAGCTGATAAAAGAAGAGCAGTTTAATTATATAACAAAGCCACTTGATGTGATTAAACTCCTGGCAATGATTAAGGAGATAATAGGCAGATGAGCGCAAAGGGAAAAATACTCATTATAGATGACGACAGATCAATGCTCAAATCATCCGGGATGATCTTAAAGGCGGAGGGTTATTCTGTAGAGATGGAACAGGAAAGTAAGAACGCGTTAGAAAGAATTGCCGGTGCTGGATATGACCTTATAATAACTGATATCAAGATGCCGAATATCACAGGATTAGAGATAATAGCGCAGATGAGAAAGATGGGGATGGAAGAACCTGTAATATTGATGACGGCGTATGCGGAGCTGCCCACTGCCATTGACGCAATCAGAAGAGGGGCGTATGATTTTTTATTGAAGCCGTTTAAGCCGGAAGATTTCATATCAGCAGTTGAGCGAGGCATTAGATACAGCGATTTGCTGAGGATTGAAAAAAATTATAAAGAAAACATGGAGCGGGAAGTCTCTGATAAAACCAGAAAATTGCGGGAGGCGTTCGGTAAGATAACAGAATTAAATAATGAGATAATGTTTCGCCTGATTAAGGCGTCGGAGTATAAGGACCGGGAAACAGGGACGCATATTTTAAGGGTGAAGCAGTACTCTGTATTGCTTGCCGAGGAGCTGGGAATGCCAAGAGATTTTGTAGATAAGGTGGCCTTTGCCAGCCCGCTGCACGATGTAGGCAAGATAGGCGTCCCTGAAAGTATTTTGCTGAAAACTGATAAGCTGACAAATGAAGAGTTTGATATTATAAAAAACCATTCTATTATTGGTTCGGAAATATTAAAGGGATCGAATAATAATCTGGTACGCGTTGCCGAGATAGTAGCGCTAAGCCACCATGAGAGAATGGACGGCAGCGGTTATCCCCACGGGTTGAAAGGCGAGGCGGTTCCACCAGAAGCCAGGATTGTTAATATCTGCGACCAGTTTGACGCCTTGATGACAGCAAGGCCATATAAACCGTCGCTCGGTTTTGATAAAACCTATGAGATATTGACTGTAGGCGATGGAAGAACCATGCCTAGTCATTTTGACCCTAAAGTGCTGGAGGCGTTTAAACACTGCGCTCTTGTATTTAAAGACATCTACGATAAGTCATCAGAGCCTTGACACTTCATAAGTGCTGAGTATTACAGCTCACAGGGCATTAGTAATATAATTCCCTGCCAGTGGCCTTACCGTCAGGGTGATAGGTGTCGCGGTTAAACACGCGGTTAAGGTCAAGGGACATCTTGCCTGTGGTTACGTCGTAAATGCAGTACCACGGTTCAAGTGTCTTTGGAGATAGGTCGTCGTGACCAAATGTTTTAAGCATTACTGATCTTGAATCGCTTGACCATTGAACAGCATAGGTATAGCTATGGTCAAAAATAGGGATTTTGTATTGCCTATTCGTCTTTTTAAAAAAGTCCCACGCTAAATCATCAAGAGATGTGATTAGCTCGTATTTTAATCCTTTAACTTGTTTAAATAAGATCGCCTCATTGCCGTCACTTCCGTATCTATTATTTAGTACAAGCCATTTCTCATCATGCGAGAAAATAATTCTTGCAGAAATTAGATAAGAGTAAAGAAATGCTTTCTTCGACGGATCAGCTACAGAATATAACCACACCTCTGAGTTCATAACATCTTTTTCGTAATCGCTGAAGTGCTTTACAATGATGTCTCCTAATGGAGATTTATATTCTTGATGCAAATATTTCATTGGTGTATTATTATCACCGTTACATTGATGTATTGAATGGATATTCAATAAAATATATACAGTAATAATAATATAAATGTGAATAACTTTAATCTTTTTTCTCATGTAGTTATTTCCTCCTATGCTATTGTATCATGTCTCACAATCAATTGTATATAAGAAAACCGTTAGCCTCAAAAAAAGGCTAACGGTTTCATCTAAAACTCTATTCTATCGCTAACTATTTCTTCTTCGAATTTTCCTCCCTCCACTTTTTCATCTTCTCTCTCATTTGTTCCTTTACTTTCATGCATTCATCCATCGTCTCACAGGCTTTCATCATGATTGGTTCTCTTCCGCAGTTTCGTTTACCGCAGAACCTATCAAGAGAATCGGGATGAAAGTCTATTATATTAGTAGGACTTGGATATTTATGCTTTACACCGTTTTTATCAATACATCCGGCATACATGCCTGTGTTGTTTTAGGTCAGACGGAAGTGGACATTTCCCAAAATCGGTTAGTATAGTAGAG